>CAJUJR010000059.1 GCA_910586605.1 uncultured Lachnospiraceae bacterium
GAGCTAAATTGTCCTACAGGAAGGAATGTCTCTCTAAATTTTTGTCAGTTTGTAATTTCAGGAACTTTCGCTTTTTACAGAAAATTAGAAATCCTGCTTTCTCATGCTGCACATAATGAAAGCGTTCCACAGGGGAAGATATTTTTTATTTCCTTAGATTTGGCTACGGTTGGCTGTGAACCATAACCATGAACCGTAAAAAGTAAATGCTGTTGTCCTGACAGTTCAGCAGGAATGGTTGCTTTTTGCTTTAAAGAATGCTACAATCAGAAATTGAATGGCAGAAGGAAAGGAAGAGTAGGATGACAAGTAAAGAAAGAGCAGAATTAAAAGCACAGGCAATGAAACTTGACAGTATTTTCCAGATTGGGAAGGCAAGCCTGACGCCGCAATTAGTAGAGGCGGTGAAGGATGCGTTGGCAGCACGGGAGCTGATTAAAGTTTCTGTATTAAAAAATTGTGCGGACGACCCAAGAGAATTAGCAGAGATAGTCTCTGAGCGTACTGGTTCGCAGGTGGTACAGGTGATTGGGAAGAAGATTGTATTATATAAAAAAAATATGGAAAAAGAAGAAAAAAGGCGCCGTGCGCTAAAATTGAAGGCAGGGGCAGGAAAGAGAACAAGGCGCAATGGGTAAGACCGGCATTATGGGCGGGACATTTGACCCAATCCATTGTGCGCATATACGGATGGCACGTTGTGCAATGGAACAAAAAAATTTAGACAGAGTTTTATTTATGCCTTCTAAAAATCCGCCTCATAAGGCAGGGAAGAATGTTTCGGATGAATGGCTGCGGGCGCGGCTTGTTAAGTTGGCGATTGAAGACGAAGAGGGCTTTTGTTTTTCAGATTTTGAGTTAAGGCGTGATGGGACGACTTATACAGCTAAGACGTTAGCTTTATTAAAAAAGCAGTGCCCGGAGGAAGAGCTCTATTTTATAATGGGCGGTGATTCCCTGTTCCAGTTTGTGCATTGGTATCACCCGGAAGAAATAGCAAAATATGCTGTGGTTCTTGCTGTAAGCCGGGGGAGTATGGCGGCAGGGCAGATGGAAGGTCAGGCAGAACTTTTGGCCGCCAGGTTCCAGGGGAATTTTGAGCTTATCCAAATGGAGAAAATGGATGTCAGTTCCAGTTTAATCCGTGAAAAGCTTATAAAAGGAGAAGAAGTCCGTGGAATGCTGCCGAAAAAGGTATATGAATATATTATGGAAAATGGCTGTTATGGTTTAGATAAGGAATAGTGGCATGGAGGCTGAAAAATGTGGATATCTATTGACGAAATACAGGATATGGTGCAAAGAAAAGTAAAAAAAAGGAGATACCAGCATATTCTTGGCGTCCGTTTTACGGCGCAGGCATTGGCAATGCGGTTTGGTGAAGATGTTATGAAAGCTGGATATGCCGGGGTGCTCCATGATTGCGCAAAGTACCTTTCCGATAAGGAAATGCTTTTGGCGTGCAGGAAGCGGCAGATTTTTTGCAGTGAAATAGAAAAGAAGCAGCCTTCCCTGCTCCATGCAAAGCTGGGGGCGGCATTTGCAAAGGAAGTTTATGGGATTACGGATGAGGAAATCCTTTCTGCAATTCGTTGGCACACAACAGGTAAACCTGGGATGACGGATTTGGAAAAAATAGTTTTTATAGCGGATTATATAGAGCCAGGAAGGAAGATGCTTCCACGGATGGAAGAAATCCGAAAAGAATCTTTCCAAAATTTGGACAAGGCAATGTATTTGATTTTGGATAATACGCTTTCTTATTTGAAAGAAGGGAATGCGAAGGACAGGGACACAATTGATTCATATTCTGTTGACGCATATGATTATTATAAAGAAAGGAATGGGGTAGTATGAATAAACAGGCAGAAATGGCCGTTACGGCGTATAAGGCGTTAAGTGAAAAAAAAGGTGAGGATATCACTATAATAGAAATATCTCAGATTTCTATTATGGCGGATTATTTTGTAATTTCAAATGGGGCAAACCTTCCACAAGTACAGGCGATGGTGGAAAATGTACAGGAAAAAATGGGAAAATCCGGCTTTGAGGTAAAAAGAGTGGAAGGAAACCGCAGCAGCAGTTGGATTCTTTTGGATTATGGCGATGTTGTGGTTCATATTTTTGATAAGGAAGACCGCCTTTTTTATGATTTGGAGCGTATTTGGAGCGATGGGAAGACGGTTACGCCAGAAGAGCTGCAGCAGTAATTTTTATAACTGCGAACGTTTGTTTGACAATCCGTGGATAATGTGGTAATCTATTCTTAATTCGGAAAAGCTTTTAGAAAGTAAAAATGGAGGGAAAACTACTATGTCAACTGGAAGGATTTCTGCAAAGCAGCAGGAAATATTAGATTATATTAAGTCAGAGATTTTGTCAAAGGGATATCCGCCCGCTGTCCGTGAAATTTGTGAAGCAGTTCATTTAAAATCCACATCGTCGGTACATTCCCATCTGGAAACGTTGGAAAAGAATGGCTATATCAGGCGTGATCCGACAAAGCCAAGGGCGATAGAGATTCTTGACGACAGTTTTAACCTGATTCGGAATGAAGTAGTCAATGTTCCGATTCTTGGACAGGTTGCAGCAGGAGAACCTATTTTTGCGGATCAGAATATTGAAGGGTATTTTCCGGTTTTATCAGAAAATATGCCTTCTGGCAATGCGTTTATGTTAAATGTCCGTGGGGAAAGTATGGTTAATATAGGGATTTATGACGGGGATAAAATCCTTGTCAGGGAGCAAAGCACAGCGTCAAATGGTGAAATAGTTGTCGCACTTGTAGAGGATTCAGCTACGGTAAAGACGTTCTATAAAGAAGACGGGCATTACCGCCTTCAGCCGGAAAATGATGCAATGCCCCCAATTATTGTTGATGAGGTGGAGATTGTTGGTAAGGTGGTTGGATTATATAGGGCATATCGTTAGGAGATATCAGATGTAAAAAGAACAGCCATAGATAGTAATGATTTATAGTTTTTTTGAGGAAAGGAAAAGCTATGGGGACAGAGAGCAGATTAAGCCGGATGGAGCAGCAATTTGCATTTATTAAGGAAATTGACGGGGTAAAAAAGATTGGCAGGCAGTCCTATCTAAAGGATGGCAGCCGGAAGGAAAATGATGCAGAGCATTCTTGGCATCTGGCGATGATGGCGCTTTTGATGGGAGAGTATGCAAATGATACAATCGATTTGCTGCGTGTGATTTCTATGGTTTTGGTCCATGATATCGTTGAACTGGATGCTGGTGATACATATGCTTATGATGAGGCAGGAAATGCTACAAAGCGGGAGCGGGAACTTGCCGCTGCTGACAGGATATTCCATATTCTTCCGGAAGACCAGGCAGAGTATTTGAATGATCTTTGGGAGGAATTTGAAGAAAATATTACGCCGGAATCAAAATTTGCACATACATTAGATAATATACAGCCTATGATGCTGAATGACGCAACAGATGGGAAAGCTTGGAAAGAGCATCAGGTAAAGCTTTCCCAGATTATGAAACGGCAGGAGAAAACAAAGGACGGCTCTGTTTCCTTATGGGAATATGCCAGGGAGAATTTTTTGGAAAGAAACCTCGAATCAGGGGTAATTATCAAGGATTGAGGGTTTGTAACAGGAGGGGATATGAAACGGATTCAGGAGGATATTAAAAGCAGGTCATTTCATTCGGTCTATCTCCTGTATGGAGAGGAAAGTTATCTTGTCCGTTTATACCGGGACAAATTGAAACAGGCTGTTTTGGATGGGGCAGATGAAATGAATTATTCCAATTTTCAGGGCAGTAGCGTTAATTTGCCTGAGGTAAGGGAAATCGCAGAGACCCTTCCATTTTTCCAAGACTACCGGATTATTATCCTGGAAGATACGAAATTGTTTAAATCAGCGAATGATTTTGTTGAGTACCTTCCTTCTATGCCAGAGTCTACGATTCTTGTTTTTGCAGAAAAAGAGGTGGATAAGAGGAACAAGCTGTATAAATATGTCCAGAAAAATGGCCTGGCAGTTGAAATGACACAGATGAAAACTTCTGATACAAAAAAATTTGTTGCAGTAAAGCTTGGTGACAATGGCAGGAAGATTCGGGAAAGCACGGCGGAGTATTTTTTGGAGCAAGTGGATAATTCCCTGAACAATATTGAAAATGAACTGGAAAAGCTGATTTCCTATACGCATGGAAGGGAAGAGGTTACCTGTAATGATATTGACGCTGTCTGTAGCGTGCAGGTGACAGGGCAGATTTTTAAAATGCTAGATGCAGTAGCTGCTGGGAACCGCAAGGAGACATTTTTACTTTATCATGACTTGCTTGCGCTAAAAGAAAGCCCAATGTCTATTCTGTATTTATTAACCAGGCACTTTAATATTTTGCTGCAGGTGAAGGATGCGCCGTCTGGGTTGTCAAGGCAGGAACTGGCAAAAAAGGCAGGGGTTCCCCCTTTTACGGTTGGCAAGTATCAGAGCCAGTGTAAACATTTTACAAAAGAAAAGCTTTGTAAAATGCTGGAACTGTGTATTAATACCGAATATTGCTTTAAACAGGGAAGGATTTCCGACCAGATTGGCGTGGAGATGCTGTTGCTGCAGTTTGCCTCAACAGATGAAGCAGTTGGTTAGAGCGTGTGAGTTTCTCTTGGCTGTTTAGTTATATCTCTAGCCAGAAAGGAGTCTAAAGGCTTTTTTAACCGATTGGTGAAAAATTTTACGGCAATTCCAGTGAGAAGCGCAGATATAATCGTGCCTTCCCGCGTTCCGACTATCTTTAAATGAAAGAAAAGCAGCGATAGAATGATGGATAGGACAACACATAGTACATCAAAGGCAATTTTTATATTACCAAAATTTTTATGGATAGTATCGGAAATTGCTTTTACAAAGGCTTCTCCAGCGTTTAAAATGACATTTGCTATAACAGATAGGGAAATCCCAAAGCCAAGGATGCCGATTCCGATAAAAACTAATGTCAGCCGAATTGGGTAAGTATCTGCCGGAATAGCAGATACAATCCACATACCAAGATCTGTGAACCAGCCAAATAAAAAAGAGAGCGGAATTTGAAGCAATTGTATGGGCTGGAAATTTTTCCGTAAAATGACAATCTCACCAAATATTAAGACACAGTTCCAAATAATCAGCCATGTTACAAGTGACATGGCCGGGAATCTACAGCTCATTAAATTTGCAATAGAAGAAATGGGTGAAACGCCCAATTCACCATGTTTTGTAAATGCAACACCAAGGGCTGAAAAGAATAAGCTGATTATAAATAGGATATATCTCTTTGCAGTTTCATTTTTGTTCATTGTCAATACTCCTTTGTTTCATATTTTCGCTTATTTTCATAAGCATTTCAGTAAGCAGCGTTGTTTCCTGTTCGGAAAGATTGGATAACGCGCATTTTTCAATTTTCTCAAATTGAGCAATAACTTTGCAAGCAAAGTCTTTTCCTTTCTCTGTAAGGTATACATATAAATTTCTGCGGTTACCGTTCTTGTTTTTACGGATTATGAGTTTCTTATTTTCCATGCCAAGCAGAACCGAAGTCAAGGTTGCTGGTTCAATGTAGCATGCTTCAGCAATTTCCTTTTGCACGGCGCCTTCATGAAAAAGAAGATATTCAAGGATTTTGGGCTGTCCAGAAGTCAGTTCTGGGTTATGGATGTTTGAAATCAATGCTTTTTGAAATTGTTGATAATTGGCCATAATCAGGTAATGTATTGAGTTTTGCATGTCATCCCTTCTTTCTTTAGAAATCTAATTATTAGAAATATAATTATAAAGGTCAGGAGATGGAATGTCAAGAGTGAAAAATGGTATTGCTTTTTTAGAAAAGATGTGATATAGTAACTAAAGTTGATGAACAAAGGGGTTTAGCATTTTTTGCTGAACCCTTTTTTGTGTTATAGGAAGTTGCTGTAACATAGTGGTTGTTGACAAGAATTGCAAAGCAATTCTTGCTAGCGCACCAGCGCTGGCGGTGAGCTTTTTTGAGTGATAGGTAATTGTGCCATAGTTAAGGAGGAATGAAACATGAGGGAAAAGGAAGCCCAAAAGAATGTGATAAAAGAAGCTTCAAAGGCGGTAGACCATGAAAAAAGAGGTTTATACGATCCGCGGTTTGAGCATGATAACTGTGGGATTGGCGCTATTGTAAATATGAAGGGGAATAAGACCCATGATACAGTATCTGGCGCCCTTGATATTGTAGAGAAGCTAGAGCACCGTGCCGGTAAGGATGCAGAGGGGAAGACAGGGGACGGTGTCGGCATCCTTCTCCAGATTTCACATAGATTTTTTAAGAAAGCAACAAAGCCTCTTGGGATTGCGCTAGGAGAGGAGAGGGATTATGGAATTGGCATGTTTTTCTTTCCGCAGGATGAACTGATGAGAAACCAGGCAAAAAAAATGTTTGAGGTAATTATCCAGAAAGAGGGGATGGAATTCTTAGGATGGAGGGAGGTGCCAATTGTTCCGGGGATTCTTGGGCATAAAGCGTTGGAGTGCATGCCTTGCATTATGCAGGCCTTTGTGAAACGTCCGGAAGAGGTTGGGCGCGGGCTTGATTTTGACCGCAGGCTATATGTGGCGCGGCGTGTTTTTGAGCAGAGTAATGACGACACATATGTGGTTTCTTTTTCCAGCCGTACAATTGTATATAAAGGGATGTTTTTAGTAGGCCAGCTGCGTCAGTTTTTCACTGATTTGATGGATAAAGATTATGTATCAGCGATTGCGATTGTCCATTCCCGTTTTAGCACAAATACAAACCCAAGCTGGATGAGGGCACATCCCAACCGTTTTATTGTCCATAATGGCGAGATTAATACAATTGTTGGCAATGCGGACAAAATGCTTGGCCGTGAGGAAACGATGGAGTCTCCATTGCTTTCTAGCGAGCTTCATAAAATTCTCCCGGTTGTCAATACAGGCGGCTCCGATTCTGCACGGTTAGATAATACTCTCGAATTTTTGGTAATGAGCGGCATGGAGCTTCCTCTTGCGGTTATGATTACAATCCCTGAACCGTGGGAAAATGATAAAGGTATCAGCCAGAAAAAGCGTGATTTTTACCAGTATTATGCAACGATGATGGAACCGTGGGACGGCCCGGCGTCTATCTTATTTTCCGATGGTGACTTGATGGGGGCGGTGCTTGACCGGAATGGCCTGCGCCCTTCACGTTATTATATTACGGAAGACCACCAGCTTATATTGTCTTCCGAAGTGGGCGTTTTTGAAATCCCGCCAGAGAAAATAGTAAAGAAAGACCGTTTAAGGCCGGGGCGTATGTTGCTAGTGGATACTGTAAAAGGTGAATTGATTGATGATGAAGTGTTAAAGGAAGGTTTTGCATCACGCCAGCCATATGGGGAATGGCTGAACAATAATCTTGTTGCATTAAAAGAACTTCGGATTCCAAACCAGAAAGTTATAGAGTTTTCTGATGAGGAGCGCGCAAAGCTCCAGAAAGCGTTTGGCTATACATTTGAGGAATATAAAAATTCTATCCTGCCAATGGCGCAAAATGGGAGTGAGCCAATTGCATCTATGGGGACGGATTCTCCGCTCCCAATGCTGTCCAAAAGGCCGCAGCCGCTTTTTAACTATTTTAAACAGTTATTTGCCCAGGTAACGAATCCTCCGATTGATGCAATCCGTGAGGAAATCGTGACTTCTACCAGTGTTTATATTGGAGAAGATGGGAACTTGTTAATGGAACGCGCGGAAAATTGTAAAGTTTTAAAAATAAATAACCCAATTTTGACAGATACGGATTTGTTAAAGGTTAAATATATTGATAAGCCGGGTTTTAAGAGTGAAGTGATTCCAATTACTTATTATAAAAATACTTCCCTGAAAAAGGCATTGGATCATCTTTGCCTGGAAGCGGACAGGGCGTATAAAGAAGGGGTAAATATCCTGATTTTAAGTGACCGCGGCGTAGATGAAAACCATGTGGCAATCCCTTCCTTGCTTGCAGTTGCGGCAATGCAGCAGCATCTTGTTACAACGAAGAAGAGAACCAGTGTCGCAATGATTATTGAAACGGCAGAGCCAAGGGAAGTACATCATTTTGCAACACTTTTGGGATATGGCGCCTGTGCGGTAAACCCATATCTGGCGCATAGCACGATTAAGGAACTGATTGACAATAAGCTTTTAGATAAGGATTATTATGCGGCAGTAAATGATTATGACGCTGCTGTTTTACATGGAATTGTAAAAATAGCATCCAAAATGGGGATTTCTACCATTCAGTCATACCAGGGTTCAAAGATTTTTGAAGCAATTGGGATTTCAGAGGATGTGATTGAGAAATATTTCACTGATACTGTAAGCTGTGTGGGGAGCATTACATTGGAGGACATCCAGAAACAGGTAAATGAACAGCACTCGACAGCGTTTGACCCGCTTGGTTTGGGAGTGGACTTAACATTGGAAAGCCGTGGGCAGCACAAGGAACGCGGGCAGAAAGAGGAGCATTTATACAATCCAGAGACAATCCATTTGCTGCAGCAGGCAACCTGGACAGGGAATTATGAATTATTTAAGATGTATTCTAAGGCGATTGATGAGAAAGATGGAAATGTAACGCTTCGGAGCCTATTAGATTTTAAATATCCGCAAAAAGCGATTCCAATAGAACAGGTGGAAAGCGTAGAAGAGATTGTGAAACGCTTTAAGACAGGTGCGATGTCATATGGCTCCATCTCACAGGAGGCGCATGAAACACTTGCGATTGCGATGAACCGCCTGCATGGAAAGTCTAACAGCGGTGAAGGCGGGGAAAGCCTGGAACGCTTGGCGACTGCAGGGCAGGACGAGGATAGGTGTTCTGCGATTAAACAGGTGGCTTCCGGCCGTTTCGGAGTAACTTCCCGTTATCTTGTCAGCGCGAAAGAAATCCAGATTAAGATGGCGCAGGGGGCGAAGCCTGGCGAGGGCGGTCATCTTCCGGGAGGGAAAGTATATCCTTGGGTGGCAAAGACAAGGCATTCCACACCTGGCGTCAGCCTGATTTCCCCGCCGCCACACCACGATATCTATTCTATTGAGGATTTGGCGCAGTTAATATATGATTTAAAAAACAGTAACCAGGATGCAAGAATCTCGGTAAAACTTGTTTCAGAGGCGGGTGTAGGTACTGTTGCTGCAGGCGTTGCCAAGGCAGGCGCGGCAGTAATCCTGATTTCCGGGCATGATGGCGGGACCGGCGCTGCTCCGAGAAGTTCCATTTATAATGCAGGGCTGCCTTGGGAGCTGGGGCTTGCAGAAACACATCAGACATTGATTATGAATGGCCTGCGTTCCCGTGTCCGTATTGAGACAGATGGTAAGTTGATGACAGGGCGTGATGTGCTGGTGGCAGCTTTGCTCGGTGCGGAAGAGTTTGGGTTTGCGACTGCCCCGCTTGTTACGATGGGCTGTGTAATGATGCGTGTATGTAACCTGGATACCTGCCCCGTTGGAGTTGCGACCCAGAATCCGGAACTTAGAAAACGGTTTAAGGGAAAACCTGAGTATGTAGAAAACTTTATGAAGTTTATTGCGCAGGAACTCCGGGAATATATGGCAAAGCTTGGAATCCGGAAGGTAGACGATTTAATAGGGCGCACAGACTTGATTAAAGTAAAGGAAAATGGAAATAATCCGGCAGGAAAGGTTGATTTAAGCGCAGTAATAGATTCTTCTTTTGCTGGTGAAAGAAAAGAAAACCGATTTAACCCGAAAAACCAATATGATTTTGCATTAGAAAAGACGATAGATGAGAAGCTTCTTCTGCCGAAGCTGAAAAAAGCGCTGGCGTCAGGGGAAAAAGCAAGGATTACGGCAGATGTTACCAATATTGACCGTACGCTTGGTACAATTCTTGGCTCTCATATTACTAAGAAGTTTGGGGACAGCCTTGCAGAAGATATGATTACGGTGGAATGCCATGGAAGCGGCGGCCAGAGCTTTGGCGCATTTATACCAAATGGGCTTACCCTGGAGCTGATTGGTGATTCCAATGATTACCTGGGGAAAGGGCTTTCCGGCGGGAAGATTATTGTATATCCTCCAAAAGGCTCTAATTTTGAGGCAGAGGAGAATATTATCGTCGGAAATGTGGCATTGTATGGTGCTACCAGTGGAAATGCTTATATTAATGGAATCGCAGGGGAACGGTTCTGTGTGCGCAACTCCGGTGCAACGGCAGTTGTGGAGGGGGTTGGCGACCACGGATGTGAATATATGACAGGCGGCAGGGTAGTTGTTTTAGGGCAGACAGGTAAGAATTTTGCCGCCGGCATGAGCGGCGGTGTTGCGTATGTATTGGATGAAGAAAGTGATTTGTACCTAAAATTAAATAAAGAACTTGTTTCGTCTGCACCGGTAACAGATAAATATGATGTTTTAGAGTTAAAGCAGATGATTCAGGAACATGTTACAGCGACTGGTTCTGAGAAAGGGAAGATGGTTTTGGAACATTTCAGCGAGTACCTTCCAAAGTTTAAGAAAATTATATCTTATGATTATAGCAGGATGTTACAGTTAATTGCAAAGATGGAAGAGCATGGGTTAGGGTTTGAGCAGGCACAAATTGAGGCATTTTATGCACATAGGGAGCAGGCATAGGAAAGGAGAGCAGAAGATATGGGAAAGCCAACTGGTTTTTTAGAATATGACAGGAAAGAGGATGCAGCGTCAGCGCCATTGGAGAGGATGAAACATTTTAATGAGTTCCATGTGCCAATGAGCGAAAAGAGCCGGAAGGAACAGGCAGCCCGTTGTATGGACTGCGGCGTGCCATTCTGCCAGTCCGGCATGATGCTTCATGGGATGGCTTCAGGATGCCCTTTAAACAATCTAGTACCAGAGTGGAACGATTTGCTTTACCGGGGAAATATGGAAAAAGCATTGCAGATGCTTTGCCAGACAAATAATTTTCCAGAGTTTACCGCAAGAGTCTGCCCGGCTCTGTGTGAAGCCTCTTGTACCTGTGGGATGAATGATTCTCCTGTTACCTGCAAAGCAAATGAACTTGCTATTGTTGAATATGGATATGCAAATGGGCTTATGGAGGCAGTTCCACCAAAGGCTCGTACTGGTAAAAAAATTGCTGTTGTGGGTTCCGGCCCTTCCGGCCTTGCAGCCGCCGACCAGTTAAACAGGCGCGGACATGATGTGACGGTTTATGAGAGAAGCGACCAGATTGGAGGACTCCTGATGTATGGCATTCCAAATATGAAGCTGGAAAAATGGGTAATTGAGCGTAAACGCAAGGTGATGGAAGAGGAAGGGATAAAGTTTGTTGTAAACGCGGATGTCGGGAAGAATGTAAGGGCAGAGGATTTGTTAAAGGAATATGACCGTGTGGTTCTTTGCTGTGGAGCTTCTAATCCTCGTGACATTAAGGTAAAAGGAAGGGAAGCAAAAGGGATTTATTTTGCAGTGGATTTCCTGACACGCTCTACAAAGCATGTAATTTCTGGAAGCAATGAAGGCTGGATTGATACAAAGGGGAAAAATGTTGTTGTCATTGGCGGAGGTGATACAGGAAATGATTGTGTAGGGACAGCAGTCCGCCAAGGGGCAAAATCGGTTGTGCAAATTGAAATGATGCCACAGCTTCCAAAAGAGCGTGCTATAGATAACCCTTGGCCGGAATGGCCGCGTGTTTGTAAAACAGATTATGGACAGGAAGAAGCAATTGCCGTATATGGGAAAGACCCAAGGATTTATCAGGCCACAGTGAAGGAATTTATCGCTGATAAAAATGGAAACCTAAATAAAGTGAAACTGGTAAAGCTGGAAGCCAAAAAGGATCCGAAAACGGGGCGGGTGAATATGGAAGAAATTGCCGGAAGTGAATTTGAAATACCTGCAGATTATGTTTTAATTGCGGCAGGCTTCCTTGGGACGCAGGATTATGTTGCAAAGGCATTCCATGTAAAGTTAGATGGCCGCACAAATGTGGCGACAGAAGCGGGATGTTATAAGACTTCCGCTGACAGAGTCTTTGCAGCAGGAGATATGCGCCGGGGGCAGTCCCTTGTAGTCTGGGGAATCCGCGAAGGACGACAGGTGGCAAAAGAAGTAGATGAAAGCCTAATGGGATATACGAACCTTCCATAAAATATTTGGACACCTTTTAGGGGAATGCATTGGCATTCCCTTTTTTACTTTATAGGAAATTGCGCTGTAACGTAGTGGTCAAGCGCGCCGGCGGTGCGCTTTTATTGGTGATAGGAAATATTGCCGATTTTTAGTCACAGAAAAGTCAATATTTTGACATTTATTACACGAAATTAATATATTTTTTAACGTGTCCATGATACTCTTTTATAGAAATAAAAAAAGGAGGTTTGAGTGGATGAGAAAAAGAACAAAGTGGATTTTATCGTGTATTCTTGCCGGAGCTATGGTAAGCACATCATTCCAGCCATGTAATGCAGCGGCTGAAGGTTCCCTGGCGTCAGAGGAGACGGCTTTTGGGAAGTATGGGGATGTGCAGATTACCACTTCTAGGGAAAATGTTAAGGGAAAGGAGATAACAAGCAGGCAGCTCTGTGATGAAAAGGGTAATCCTATACAGCTTAAAGGGATGAGTACATTTGGACTTCAATGGGAAGATGGAGCGTGGGTATTAAATGAGGCGGCGTTCGATGCGCTTGCCAAGGACTGGAAATGTGATATCATACGTCTTGCAATGTATGTTTCAGAAGAAGGGTACAAGGCAAAACCGGAGGAGATGCTTAAAAAAGTAGAAGATGGAATCAGGATGGCAACGGACAGGGGGATGTATGTTCTTGTGGACTGGCATATTTTAAGCCCTGGTGACCCAATGGATGAAGAGTACCTGAGTGCAGGGGAGGATTTAGAAGTATATAAGCCAATAAAGGAAGCACATCCGGAATACAGGGGTCCTCAGTTGTTTTTTGCATATATTTCCCAGAAATATGGCGATCAGGGCAATCTTTTATTTGAAACGGGAAATGAGCCAAACGGGCTTAGCACAGAAGAAAATGCTTCTGAGATGTGGAAAGAAAAACTGCTCCCATACCATCAAAGTGTTGTTGATGCAATCCGTACATATGACAAAGATGATAAGCAAAATATAGTGGTTTGTGGGACAGATAACTGGAGTCAATTTGTGGATGCGCCGGTTTCTAATCCGGTGGAGGATAAGGATAAAGAGAATCCACAAATTATGTATACAGTACATTTTTACGCAGGAACGCATGATACAAATGTGGATGAAGATGGGAAATATTGGTTAGGCAGTAAAATTGAATACGCACTGGAAAACGGGCTGGCGGTATTTTGTACGGAATGGGGGACAAGCGAAGCTTCTGGCGATGGCGGGCCGTTTATTGATTACTCCCAAAGATGGCTTGATTTTCTGGCAGAAAAGAAAATTAGCTGGTGTTCCTGGTCGCTGGCAAAGAAAAATGAAATTTCGGCTGCCATGGTTTCAAAAGCAGCTTCTGAACCGAAGGATCATAATGGAGATGGGATACCGGAGTGGACAAAGGATGAACTGTCCATTACAGGGAATTTTGTGCGGGCCATGATACGTGGTGAAGATGCACCCCTGTATGGGAAATCAGAAACGGTTGTAGATTTTTCAGAGGGAAGCGCTTCTGCCATTGTTTTGGAAGACAGCCCGGTAAAAGCAGAGGATTATAGCTTGGAAGTAAAAGAGGCAAATGGCAATAATATGCTGTATCTTCCAAAAACACCAGATTCTGTTGATAACCCATGGAATGGCCCGAGAGTATCATTACAGGATTTAGGGACTGCCTATGCTATTTATAATGACTTAATATTTGATGTGTATATTGATGAGGTCAGTTCATTAAAAGATAATAAGCTTGAAATTCAGCCAATTCTACAAACAGAAGGTAATGGCTGGTGGGGACAGCTTGATGCTGTAACCTTAGAGGCAGGCGATTTTGTAAAAGATGAAGAAACCGAAAAATTAAAGGCTTCTGTGAAAGTTGGGATTGGCGACACCCCGGCAAATGATAAATTAGGCCATATCACATTTATTTTAGGCGCCCACAATGGAATTTATCTTGATAACATTGGCTTTGAATCCATATATAATGGGGATATATCAAAGGCTCCTGTAGTGCCGGATGAACCTGGGACGTTTGTTTCGCTTCCTTTTACTTTTGAAAGCGGACAGAGAGAAGGCTGGAAAAAAGAAGGTGAATCAAAGGTAGATTATACTCAAATTGCTATTGAAGAAATTTCTGAAGGGAATAAAGCGTTATCTTTCCCTATAAAACTGGAACCTGGGAAAAATGAGTGGGAAGATGGTGCAAGGCTGACAAGCCCAATGAATATTTTTAAATATGAAGAGTGTATTAATTATGATGCCCTTGCTATGAATGTCTACCTTGAAAAAGAAAAGGCTACAAAGGGCAAAATACAGATAGAGGTATGTTCAATCCCAAATGGTGATGGATACTGGTATCAGTCTGGGGGATTTACATTGGATCCTTTATCCGGTGAAGAGATAACTACGCCGGGAGGAAGAAAGCTTTTGAAGTATTATGTATATGTTCCATTAAATGGGAATCCAGAAGATTATGGGAAATATCCGTTTTCTGAGAATGTTGAGATTAGGAATGTTATCCTTGCGCTTCATAATGAAGATTCTGATTATGATGGCCGGGTGTATTATGATAATATCCGTTATGTAGATGTACAAAATCTGGATGGGATAGATACTGATATTAACCGGAAGTATCATGATGCTTATACTGGAGGTGGGGATAGTAAAGAAGATACATTGGAAAAAGGTAAAAAGTATGAGGTTGATAATGTAGTTTACAAAGTGCTTGACAATAAGGAAGGCGGCAGTGTGGAATTAGTATCTGTTAAGAAGCAGATTCCAAATGTCCTTATAAAGGACACTGTAGTCATAAATGGGATAAAGTGCAAGGTTACGGCAATTGCAAAAAATGTTTATAAAAATAGCAAAAAACTGAAAAGTATTACAATTGGAAAGAACGTGAAGCGTATTGGGAAAAAAGCATTTTACAATTGCAAAAAGCTGTCCGTAATTACGATAAACACTACAAAACTTACAGAAAAGAATGTGGGGGCTAATGCATTTGGAAAGCTTAGAGAAAACATAAAAGTAAAAGTCCCATCTTCTAAGTTGAAAGCCTATAAAAAGATATTGAATAAAAAAGGAATTAGTAAAAAAGCTAAAATAACAAAATAGTTTGTTTATCCTTATCATTTTGCTACTGCCTGCCATCTGTAAGATATTATTTACAGATGGCAGGCAGTTGGTGTATTCATACAAAATCGAATTATTCTTCCTTTGTTTCTGACTTTACAATAACTGTTTGGGAGTCCCCTTTCTTTGCCTGGTTAACCACAGCTTTGGATAGTTTTGCAAAGTTATTGCCAGAGCTAGTTGCGCCAGTCAAAGTATCAACCTTGATATTTGCCTGCTGCTCAATTAATTCAGAGGCATAATAACGTGTGTATTCATTTGGGTAAGTCCCTGAAGCAGGAAGCATATTTCCCATATAATTGTTATCCCATGCTTTAATATAGCCGCTGGGATTTTTTGCATTAAATTCTACAGAAACGATTTTATTGTTTTTTACCATGATACAGACATATTCTTTCCAGCCAAAGGAATAGTCAGACATTTCTGCCGTATAAAAGCCATCCTTCATTTTTGACTGGGAAGAGCAGCCGCCAAGAAGAAGGGAAGCAGTTAGAAATAAGATAGGTAGAATTCTTTTTCTTTTCATTTTTATTACCTCCATTATTGCATTTTAGGTTGTTTGATTTTAACTTGTGCAACAAAGTTTCTTAAAGTTTTAGCCTGTGAAAGGGATTCCGCTGCCATTTCATCATTTTTGCCGGCAATTTCCTGAAGGCTTATAAGACGTTTTTCGGCATATGCTACAGCATCCGTCTGGTCTTTTACTGTATCAGAAAGCTGGTTGGAAATCGTGTAATATTGTGTAGTCAGGTCTGCTATTTCGCGGAATGTGTCTGCAGTCTGCCCAGCGGTTTCCAATCCGGCCCGGATGGCTTCTGCAGAACGTGAAATCAAGTTGCTGCTTTCTAATAGGGCGTCTGTTGTCTGTTTGGAAAGGCTTCCGATTTCATTTGCGACAACTGCAAACCCACGGCCGGCTTCCCCGGCTCTGGAAGCTTCAATTGCAGCATTTAGGGATAAGAGGTTTGTCTCTCGTGAAATGCTTTCCATCATCAGGCTGATGTTTGAAATTTCATCTACTGTTTTATGGATTTGCGACATGGAATCCAGCATATTCTGCATATAACTGCCGCCTAATGCCGTTTTCTGGTTTGCCATTTCTGCACATTGTTCAATTTGCAAAACATGTTCTTTATTTTTTT
The DNA here is from genome assembly GCA_910586605.1 of uncultured Lachnospiraceae bacterium. Classification (GTDB taxonomy): domain Bacteria; phylum Bacillota; class Clostridia; order Lachnospirales; family Lachnospiraceae; genus Butyribacter. The sequence goes on from CAJUJR010000059.1 coordinate 16,386, forward strand.
CTATAGAAGACGTGATGGCTGCCATATTTTCTTCCATAGAATGAAGAAGGTCATTCTGCTGCTTAGAGCCATCCAAAAGCTGTTTTGCACACTCCGACACTTCAACGGAAGATTTGCTCATTTGCTGCATTGTACGGTTTAGGGAATCTGTAATATTATCCAGTGAGTTCCGGATGGAAGAAAAATCACCTCGGAAAGTATTTGGGATATCTATGGTAAAATCCCCGTCGGAAAGCGCGCTTAAACTGGTTTCAATATCCTGTATGTATGATTTCAGGCTGGCAATGGTCTTTGCCAATGCATCCGTTAAAATCTTTGTCTCATCATTGCTGTCCGATAGCAGGACTTCTTTTGTCAGGTTACCGTCAGCCAGGGCCTGCAGGCGTTTTGTAGCGGCAGACAGAGGGTTTGATATTTTCCTTGCAACCGGAATTATTACTGCGCCCGCAGCAATAATTAATGCAATGGATAGCAAAATAGATACGATAACAGACATATAAACTGTGTCCATAAATTCATTTTTCGGTACACGCAAAAACAATTCCCAATTTGTCCCTGGAATAGGGGAATATCCCGTATAACAGTGTTTAGAGCCCAGTTTCATTTCTGCGGAACCGATTTGGTAAGAGGTGATTTTTTTAAACAGGCTGGCATTTGCAGATGAAGGATACAGTTTATAAATGTTTTTTTTCTCTATAATATTTTGTTTGTTGCGGTCTCCAATAATATCACCATCTTCATTTAAAATACAGGCACTGCCGGTGTTTCCAAGAACCAACTGGCTTAGTACGTCATCTATCAAGTCATATTTGTAGCTTCCTACAAGATAACCTTTGATTTCGCCATCTTTATTTTTAAGCGGGGCTCCGACACAGAGCTGTAAAAGGGTGTTATTATAGTATGGTTCGCCAATCACAAGGTTTTCAGTCTCTGTCATTTTAGAAAAATATTTTGTGTTGGTGATAGATTTTGGTGAGGTAGTGTCTCCATAAAGTTTTTTGCCATCAGTATCATAGGCGGATAGCCAGAGAAATTCAATTTGGTTTTTAATGGCATCAAAACGTTTCTGTTTCTTCGTTTCTGATATCGTATCATTAAGAAAAACAGTTTCTGTTGAAAAGTTATACATCCGTTCTGTAAGCAGATGCAGGTTGGACATAATATTTTGTGATGCAGTACGCGCCGTAATCTGCATATTGTCTAATAATACATTGTTTGTAGAACGGATGCTGCCAACAGACATAATTGTGGTGATAAGTACTGTAACGAGAAGCGCTACAGACATAACATAGAAAATAATTTTTTGCTTTAAGTTCTTTTGCTTTTTCATTTTCTGCTCCTTATAACCAAGATTTTACTATATTATAACAACAATTCACAAAGGTGTAAAGACTTTGGAAAGGCAGCGGATAGCCCGATATGTTTTTTGGTTACTATTCACAGCCAATCGTAGCCGGACTTAAGGAAATAAAAAATATCTT
>CAJUJR010000060.1 GCA_910586605.1 uncultured Lachnospiraceae bacterium
AAGATATTTTTTATTTCCTTAAGTCCGGCTACGATTGGCTGTGAATAGTAACAGCACAACCCCTATGGAGTTACGATTCACAGTCAATCGTAACGAAATGTAAATAGATAAAAAATATTATTTATCTATTTACCAATCCATTTAAAAAATCTGGATGTGCCGCAAAAAACATAGATACTGCCACAAGCGCCAGAAGCCCCACGCAAAACAATGTAAGGACAACTCCTTTTGCAATCCTAATACCTAGTGGCGCCGGATACAGCCTGCCATCCTTAATTTCCCTTCTTTTTGATGCCCGCAGCAATATAAGTACAACAACTATATAAGCCGGAAGCCCTGCCAAATTTTGCCAAGTATATCCATCAATGCTGCCAATAATTGTATTATCCCCATAAAGGCCAGCCGCCAAAAGCGCGCCAAAATCATTCCACGCATGCAGCAACATGACAAACCACAAGCTATTGGTACGCAGGTAAATGGCTCCTAACAGCATCCCCAGGAAACTTGCCATAATTGACTGCACTAATGCACTTTCCAGCCCTATGCCAGAGAGCATGTTAGTCATATGGCATGCCCCAAAAAGTACTCCCTGTATTACAGTCACAAGAAAAATCCCCTTGTCTGTATGGACAGAAAATTTATCTTTCAAAATATTGGCCACAATTCCACGGAACACCAGCTCTTCCGTAAACCCAATCCCAAGCATTACTAAAACAAATAAAATAATGTCCCCAGCAGGAGCTAACGCCTGGAGTTTGTAATCTTCCGTCATACCAGACATTACAAGGTTGCTCACTGCTGCAACCGCCCCTACCATAATCATATATCCGCCTGTTCCGATACTGTAAAGAATTCCCTTGCTTTTCTGCACCAAAACTCCCCCAAATCCCATCGCAAAAAAAACAGCAAGCACAAAAACATCTGCAATCAACATGGAAACAAGCTGAACCGCAAAATTTTGATGAAGTGCCATCATTACTGCAATAGAACTCAAATGAAAAATCAATAAATATGAAACAATTACAGCAATGCAACTGCATATTGGCAGTTTTTCCCTGAATTTTTTCAACATGTTATAAAACCTCCCAAGCTGCAAATTTAAAGCCTTCCTGATAAACACTAAACCCAGCGCCCTTGTGGGCATGTTTGAAAATTTATCCCCACAATCTGCATTCCCCACTTTGTAAAATGCAATTACAAACACACCCCAAAAATATTTCTCTATAAAGCAAAACCGGAGCGTATTATAAAATACGCTCCAAACATTTCAATATTGAGATGAAAAGGTATTTTGCCCCAACTGATACTATGCAGAAACATCAAACCCACCTGAAACTGGTGCTGCTGTTTCTACTGGGGCAGCTTCTGGCGCTGCTGTTTCACCGCCCTCTGCGCTTCCGCCTTCCTGGGCATTTGCTGCATCTTCTTTCATTCCAACATCAACCAGCCCAAGCGCCGCTGCAATCATGTCATCGGATGCCAGTTCATTTCTCTCCAGCATATATCCCTGCTGCTGCAGCAAATTGATTTTCCTTTTCAGATACTGCATATCAGCCTGCATCAGTTCCATATCTTCCTGACGGCGATGCCTGTTCTTCCTCTGCTTTTCATTTGCTTTCAGCTCCTTTTGCAGACGGGCAATCTCTGCATCCACTTTCTGCTTCTGCGGTGCACGGCGCACACTTTTACCCTGCTGCTTTGCCTGAAGCTCCACAGAATCATTTTTCTTTTTCTGCACTGCTTCACTCTTCATATTGTTCACCTTTTTCCTTGCAGTGCGAACCATCTTATAAGCATGCTGCAATGCAAGCTGAACCTCCCTGTCCTCATATTTCCCGCTGGCTGCTTTACGCCGCAGGGAACTAAGGTTAGACGTTGCCGTGGTGAGCGCATTGGACGCCTGTGCAGATGTTTTTGCTGTGCTGATGGCGGAAGATACCCGATGGTAATTATAAGAAAGCTTCCCTCTGTTCTTCTTTTTTTCTTCCTGTTGCTTTTTCTTTAATTCCTTCATACGGTCCAACATCCGCTGAAGAGACTTTAAAATTTGCTCTGCTTCTTCCAGCCTCTTCTTTAACGAATCTTTCTCTTCCTCATCATCCTTGTTCTTTCCTTTTTCTGCTTTTTCTTCCTCAACAATCCCAAGCTTCTCTTCTTGCTCTTTTAATACAAACTCCTGATACCATGCTGCCACGTCATTTGTCCTCTGGGACACCTCATAGCTGACAGCCCCACCCTGCCCGGCTGGCTGGACATTCTCCTTTGTTTCTGTCCACCTGCCTGCATCTGCATCACGCTTTGGTTCAGACGCAGGGCGGCTTTGCTGTACCTTTGCAGCTGCTGCAGCTTGTGCAGCATATTCACCCATTTTATCAACTGCCATATTATCACTCCTTAAATCCATTTGAAAATTCTTTGCAACTCCATTTGCACATAAGGCACGTTTTCATATAATGTATCGGATGTTTTGCCTATTATAATAACAGGTTATCAGATATTCTTTCTATTGGCATATTCTTTCACACCATTTTTGAACCGTTTCATCCCTTCTTTTACAAATTCTTTTGGGCAGGCGATATTTATCCTTAAAAAACCATCGCCATTACTGCCATATACAGTTCCATCCATAAGATACAATTTAGCCTCTTTCCTTAAAAAAGCAGCTAACTTGCGGGAAGAAACAGATAAACTGCGGCAATCCAGCCATAAAAGATATGTGGCTTCTGCTGAAACTACTGTTATCTGTGGCAGTTCATTTTCCAAAAACTCCACAACATATTGTTTACTCCCCTGCAAATATTGACGCAGCCCTTCCAGCCATAGGCTGCCTTTTGAATATGCCGCAACTGCTGCATCAACTGCAAATACATTTGGCTCCCCTATCCCATCTGCCCATAACCCCTTCTTCATTTTTTGATAATTCGCCCTGTCTGGCACAAAAACTGCCGCCGTCTTTATCCCTGCAAGGTTAAAGCTTTTTGTTGGGGCAACCGCTGTTATGCTGATTTCCCTACAGGTATCTGACACAGAAGCAAATGGGATATATCCAAGCCCTGGAGCTGTTAAATCACAGTGAATTTCATCTGACAGCACAATTACATGATGCTTTTTACAAAGTTCCCCAACCTGCCTTAATGTTTCCCGATCCCAGATTATCCCAACAGGATTATGCGGATTGCATAAAACCATCATGGTTATCCCAGGGTCTGACAACTGTTGTTCTAACAGTGGAAAATCCATTTTATACTGGCCGCTATCATAACACAGCGGATTTTCCGCTATCTTCCTTCCCTGATCTGTAACCGCATGGAAAAAACCATTATAAACTGGCGTCTGTATCAAAACCTTATCTCCTGGTTCTGTCAGGTTTTTAACAGCGACAGAAATAGCTGGTATTACACCTGTACAAAATAGCAGCCACTCCTTTTCTATCTGAAAATGATGCATATTTTCCCACCAGCCCCGATAGGCCTGATACCATTCATCTGGTACAACTGTATAGCCATAAATCCCATGTTCCGCCCTTTTGCAAATTGCTTCCTGGATTTCCGGTGCAGTACAAAAATCCATATCTGCCACCCACATAGGAAGTTCACCTTCTGGCACATCCCATTTCAGCGAATAGCTGCCCCTGCGGTTTATTTGCGTATCAAAATCATATTTCATGTCCTTCCTCCTATCAAGCCTTAACCTTGTATACGTTTTATAAACTCATAAATAGCAATAGCAGCCCCATCTTCTTCATTGCTCAAAGTAATAAAATCAGCCTCTTTTTTCAGTTCCTCTGAAGCATTCCCCATAGCGACCCCAAAACCAGCTTTTACTACCATATCCATATCATTAATGTCATCGCCGCATGCCATAGTTTTTTCAGGTGCAATCCCCAGTAACTTTGCAAGCTTTAACATTCCATTGCCCTTCCTTGCTGTTACTGTATTTACCTCCAGGTTATGCGGCGCCCCAGATACCAGCGTTATATCCTCTACCTGCATAAGCCGCTGGTAAACCTCCTGCTTCTTTTTTATCCCCTCTTCATCCATATAAAAATTTATTGTTATCTTTTCTACTTTTCCTTCTTTTTGCCGCACATATTCCATTAAATCCGGAAAAAACTCCCTGCCAGCCAGCAAATAGTCTGCCATCACCTGCGGCAGCCCCATTTTAGGTATCCATTCCCTTCCATATTCTGGCATATGCCCCACGCCCTGGACAAAACAATCCGGCACCACAGGATATTCCTTTAATATTTCCAATACTTCCAGTACCTTTTCATCTGACAGCATGTCTTCAGAAATCCTCTTCCATTTTTGGCCAATAAAATCTTCAATCTCGTAAATAACCGCCCCATTTGAGGCAACTGCGTATCCTATTTCCCGGATTTCCATTAGTTCCTTAGGAATCCCGCTGATTGGCCTCCCTGTTACTGGCACAACACAATACCCTGATGCAATTGCTTCCTGAATTGCCTGCCTGTTCCTTTCAGAAATCCTCTTCTCATTATTAAAAACTGTCCCGTCCAAATCCAGGGCAATCAGCCCTTTCACTCCCTTTTCTGCCATATATCCTCCATTGCAAACATTAGGAACTGTATCGATAACATACCGTTCCTTATATACCATTATTCCATCGCCAAAGGCTATGTTACATTATACCACTTACCCTTTATTTTTCAAGCAAACCAAATAACTTAGGCAGGGTATTGTTTCATAAAACTCCGATAAAACATCCCCAAGGCAATGCTTTCTGCAATGACTAATACAAGATACCACCCAACCGTTTCCATCACTGCCAAAAAACTGCCAGCGCCGTCTACTTGGTATAACCCAGCCCGCATATTTAGCAAAACTGTAACCCCAGCCAACAGCAACATTACAGCAGTAAGGTTATACCCCTTGCCCATTCTCTGTACCAGAAAATAAATGAACAGCACTAAAAGATAGGCTCCAACTAAAACAATTATCTGTTTTTCCATAAATCCCCCTGCCCGCTCTGCTGCCATCCCCAAAAATAGCATATCACCGCCTGCTGATTGGCTAAAAAAAGAGCAAAACAAAACTACAATATAAAGAAATGAACTGCCTTCTGCAAAAAAAATTATCCCCTCTTTTTTCAAAGATACACTGCATTGTTTCCAACCATCTGATATATGGAACAATAAAATTATGTATATTGGGTAAAATATGCAATTAGTAAGATATAAAGAAGAAAAAAACGCATATCCCCTAAGGTTAAAACGAAACTGCAAAACGAACAGCAAAAGAAATAAAACCATAAGCCCTCTTTGCTCCAGCTTCTTTTTTTGCCCCATCTTTTTGAAATAAGCTGCTATCCTGCCATCTGTTTTTTCTGATACAAAATCATGCTTTTTTATCAAATCATATGCCTTTTTGCACTCACTGCATTCTTCAAAATGCTTATCTATCATTTGATTTGATTCTTCTGATGTAACTCCATCCAAATAAGAAGGCAATAAATCCCTAATAATATTACAATGTACTTTTTCCATGTTCCTCTCCCCCTTCACCGGAATAATATTCTTTCACAATTCTTTCTTTGCCCCTGTAAAAATTTACACGAGCCCAGTTCTCACTTTTTCCTAGTATTTCCCCAATCTCTTTAAAAGACAATGCCCCTGTAATCCGAAGGTACATTACCTCCCGCATCTTCCCAGGCAATTTTTGCATTAATTTCAATACATCCAGCAGTTCAATTTTTGCAAGTGCCTCCCGCTCGGGCGTAACCTCAAAAACCTCTTCCCTGCCAGAAAAACCATCTGGAACTTGCCTTTTATTTTTAGAAAGATACTGGTAATAAGCATTCTTTGCAATTGAACATAACCAAGTGGATATTTTGCAGCTCCCATCATAGTTCCCAATCGACTGGTATGCTTTCAAAAAAGTCTCCTGTGTTAATTCTTCTGCAATGTCCTTATTATTGCTAATGGCAAGTAAAAAGTGAAAAACTATTTTAGCATTTTCACAATATAGCTCTTCCATCCACGCCTCCTTTCATTTTATTTATCCGTTTAGGGATAATTTCGTTACAGATGGATGGAGAAGTTCTGGCTCTTTTTGCAAAATATAAGATTCCAGGCTATTTTTATCAATTAATGCAGGGACAACCCCTTTTCTGGAAATACAAAAACCAGCGGCATATGTTGCAATGCGCACAGCATTTTCCAATGTATAGCCATAAAGCAGATAGGATGCCAGCGCACTGATAAAAGCATCACTGGCGCCTGTATTATCAACAGAAGTAAAAGAAGCCGCCGGAAACTCCCTTTCCCACTCTTTTGTTTTCACATAGCACCCACGCTCCCCTAAAGTAATTATGACTGTCTCAATCCCATACCCCATCAGGGTTTCCGCACGCTCCTCCACAGATGGCTTCCCAGGGCAAAGCACTTTTAATTCATCTTCATTTGGAATAATAATGTCAACACATGACAACAGTTCTTTCGGGAAATAACTACAGGCAGATGGTTTAAATATCGTTTTCACCTGATGCCTATGCGCAGCCAGGCAAGCTTCTTGTACAGTTTCCAATGGGATTTCCGACTGAATCAGGCAATATCCAGTATTTTCAAACAAATGCTCCTTTTCACGGATTGCGTCAGGGGTAAAAATATCATTTGCCCCTGCTAATATAGAAATCATAGAATCCCCGCCTTCTTCCACAAGGATATATGCCTTTCCTGTATTTACGTTAAAACAGCGTTTCACGCCGAATGTATCTACACCATACTCATTTAAAGCACGAAATATATTGTCAGAATCTAAATCAAATCCTACATTGCCAATTAGGGACACATGATGCCCCAACTTTGAAGCGCCAATTGCCTGGTTAATCCCCTTTCCACCAGGATGCACAAAAGAAGATGATGTGCTGACAGTTTTCCCAGTGTCTGGAAGCTGCATAACATTTAGATATGTGTCCATATTAATACTGCCAACCACAACTATTTTAGGAGTATTAAGGTCAAATGGCATCCCCAGCGTTGCACTATTATCCATTTTAAAATCCTGTGAAAACGGCATAAGCCCACTATCGGATTTATTGATATGATAGATAAGCTTATGGCAAAGATATGTGCCAAACTCCGTATTAGATACTGTATAAGTAGAAATTTCAGGAATTGCAGGAGCTTCCAGTTTATCATTTTTTAAGGAAATAAGAGAAAAATCTTCTGGTATCCTGTAATGAAGGGCATTCATAAGCTGATAGAATTCCAGCGCCTTTAAATAATGCGATGAGACAATCCCACTAATCTGATGCGTGTTCACTTTATAAATCAAGGTATCATCTAATTCCCGGAAGATAAGCTGCTCATCAAATGGCAAATGGTTATTAAATAAACAGCTCCTGTAACCAGACAAAAACGCTTCAATACGCCTTCCCTCTGTAAGCAGGCAGGCAATTTTTGTATGCCTCCGCATAATCAATTCCTGGGTAACCTGGTATCCAAATGTCTCATATGGAAGCTGTACGGAACTGTTTCCACCAAAAGGCCCTGCTAAAATATATGGTATACTGCTATCTTGGATATGATGCGAAAATTCCAGGCTGCCCTCCTTTACCGGCTCCCAGAGAATCCCATCAACATGCCTGCTACACATAGCAGTAATATTCTTTAACTCCTGTTCCATATCAGAACAGCTATTACACACCAAAGCAGTATAGCCATTGTCTTGTGCAGTTTTTATAATCCCATCTAATGTCGTGTCAAAAGAAACGGAAGAGCGCAGCAATATACCAAGCACCCATGTTTTTTTTGTAGTAACAATAGCGGACGCATACGGGGTGTAATTATATTCTTTTACAATTTTTAAAACCCGTTCCCTTGTTTCCTTGCTAATGCTTTCATCCTTTTGGTTCACAATTTTTGAAACGGTGGAAACGGAAACCCCTGCAAGTTTTGCAATCTCTTTTATATTCATAGGTAAATCCTCCACTAAAATATAGCTATATGCTTAGTCATAACTAATAACAATATACCCATGATAAGTAATTCAAATATAGATGTCAATAGCTGCCTATGGCAGAAGACAAGACAACTATGGCAAAGGAAAAGAATCGCCATCTTTTCAAAGTGAATTTTATGCACATTGCATAAAATTCACTTCAGAAAATAGTAAAAATAGACAAATAACACAAAACCTATTGACGAAACGATATGGGAATGTTAGAATCTTTGCTAAGAAAACATTTTCGGAAAACTATTTCGTTATGAAATCAGATGAAACGGAACATAAAAAATGTAGTATTACATATCTGAAACAGATAAGATTAGCTTTTAAGTTTCACTTAGCATTAGGGAGGATTGCTTATGAAAGTATTAAGTTTTGGCTCATTAAATATTGACTATATCTATAAAGTCAATCACTTTGTGCATAAAGGGGAAACGCAGTCGTCAGATACCTTAAATATCTACGGCGGCGGAAAGGGCCTGAACCAGTCAGTTGCATTAAGCCGAGCCGGGGCAGAAGTTTACCATGCCGGAATTATCGGAGTCGATGGGATGTTTTTAAAAGATACGCTAAAAGATGCAGGCGTCAACACCGATTTTGTAGAAAAATCGCAAAATATCCGAACCGGCCACGCCATTATCCAAAATGACATCCAAGGAGACAACTGCATTATTTTATATGGTGGGGCAAACCAAGCAATTACGAAAGAGATGGCAGACAAAGTACTGAAAGAATTTGACGAGGGGGACTGGCTGATTCTCCAAAATGAAATCAACGAGATTCCGTATATTGTGGAAAAAGCTTCCGAAAAAGGGATGAAAATTTCCCTGAACCCTTCCCCAATGAATGAAAAAATATTTGAAATAGACCTTAACAGTATTAATTGTTTTATTTTAAACGAAGGGGAAGCACAGGCGCTCGCTTCTGTACATTCAGACAAAGAAACTTTACTAAAACGGCTTAGGGAACAATTCCCACATGCAGAAATCGTCCTGACATTCGGGGAAAAAGGCTCTGTATATGCAGGCCAAGACGGCATTATATGGCAGGATGCGTACCAAACAAACGCAATTGACACAACGGCAGCCGGAGATACTTTTACCGGATATTTTATAGCTGGCAGGCTTCATGGCATGCCTGTAAAGGAAGCGCTTGACATGGCCTCAAAAGCATCTGCACTGGCAGTATCCAGAAAAGGCGCGGCGCTGTCTATCCCAACAAGAGAGGAAGTCCTTGAATTTGAAGTAAAGTGAGGGTATCCAAATGCAGGAAATAACAATTGATAAAACGTCCGATACTGTCCAAACCATGCTTTTAGAAAAAGATACTATCAGGACAGAACCAAACGGATTGACTCCTGAAATTTATGCATCCGTCCGGAAAAGTGTCGGAATGAAAGAATACAATAGGGAAGATGTAGAAACCGCATTGCAAAACACCCTGTTTTCTGTTGTAATCCGGGAAAAAGAGCAGCCAATCGGGATTGGCAGAGTAATTGGAGACGGAAGGATAGCCTTTTTCATTAAGGATGTTGCAATTATCCCAGAAAGGCAGGGACAAGGAATCGGCATCATGATTATGGAAAAACTAATGGAATATATACACAACGCAGGTGCAGCAAACGCTTATGCAGGGCTGATGGCATTGAAAGGGACGGAAAGCTTTTACAAAAAATTTGGGTTTCATGTAAGGCCATACCAGAAGGAAGGAAGCGGGATGACGCAATACTTAAATGAACATACTGATGAAACACTAATAATACAAGTATGATTTAAAAAAGGAGGAGATTATCATGAAAAAACAACCTATTATTATTGATACCGACCCTGGTATTGATGATGCATTAGCAATCGCAATTGCATTATTTTCTGAAAAACTGGATGTAAAACTAATTTCAACCGTAGCAGGAAACGTGTCCTTGGAACATGTTACAAACAATGCTCTAAAGCTTCTTAGCTTCTGGGAAAAAGATATCCCGGTAGCCGCAGGGGCTGACAGGCCGCTGATTGAACCCCTGGTTGACGCATCCAATGTACATGGCGTTACCGGAATGGAAGGCTACGACTTCCCAGAGCCGAAAAAAGAGCTTTTGCTGGAAGAACATGCAGTAAACGCTATGCGGCGCGTCATTATGGAAAGTGACGAACCGATTACCCTGGTTCCAATTGCCCCGCTTACAAACATTGCTTTGCTTTTTACTATGTATCCAGAAGTAAAGAAAAATATTAAAGAAATTGTAATGATGGGTGGTTCTGCAAGCAGAGGGAACAAAGGCGTTATGTCAGAATTTAACATTGCAACAGATCCAGAAGCCGCAAAAATCGTATTCCAAAGCGGCCTCCCAATGGTAATGGCTGGGCTGGATGTCGGCTGGAAAGCCCTTGTATACCCTGAAGACAGCGCAAAACTTTTGGAAATGGGCAAGACTGGCGAGATGGCACACTGCCTGTTTAAGAAATACCGCGGGGGATCTTTTGGGACAGGCCTGAAAATGTATGACAGCTGTGCAATCGCATACCTGCTCTGCCCAGATTTATTCACCATTGAAGAAGCCTTCGTTGATATTGAACTAGCAGGAAGCATGACAAGAGGCTGCACAGTCGTTGACTTAAAAGGTTACCTCGGACAGGAACCAAATGTAAAAGTATGTATGGATATTGATGGAGAAAAATTCAGGACGTGGTTTTTAGAATATGTCGGCAAATGTAATTAACAAAATCCACAGAAGGAAGGGGGAACTGCTGATATGGTTATGATGTATTTCGCTGCAATGATCGCGGTAGCTATTGTAATAGCAATGCTGATTAAAAAGATGGATATTAAAATATCATTATTTTTCATGGGAATACTGCTGATGTATATTGCAATCTTTAGCGGAAGGGAAATCGCTGTACCAGATTTTACATCAACTGGCAGAACCTGGCTAGACCCTTTAAAGGCAGTTGCTGACCAATTCAAATCCATTATTACTTCATCTGGATTTATTATTTTAATGTTAGGCGGCTATTCCTCCTATATGACGCGTATCCGGGCAAATGAAATAACAGTCCACGCGCTTATGCGGCCAATCGCAGGGATTCAGTCAATACACATATTAATCCCAGTTGTGTTTCTGGCAGGAAACTTTTTATCCCTTGTAGTGCCAAGCGCATCAAATCTCGCAATTATACTGCTGGCAACAATTTACCCTGTAATGGTGAAAGCAGGCATGAGCCCCCTTACCGCGGGGGCAATTATTGCAACTTCTGCAACCGTGATGCCAACCCCGCTTGGAAGCGATAATGTTGCAATTGCGGCAGAGCTTGCAAATACAGCAGAATTTTCAGGACTGACACCAAGCGATTATGTATTCAAATACCATATATTGGTTTCTGTCCCGACATTATTGATTATGGCGCTGGCACATTATTTCTGGCAGAAACATGAGGACAAGCGGGGCAAAGGTTGCTTGCCAGCTTCCAAACCAGAAGAAAAAATGGAAGAAATTGGAGGAAGCGCTGCTTTCCGCACCGTTTATGCCATTTTGCCGCTGCTTCCGATCTTCCTTCTGATATTTGCCTTTATACTACAGAGAACTGTGGGCGTTACAATTACATTAAGTGTAGAAGTAGCTGTTTTATTCTCATTTCTTATTTCCATCCTCTGTGAAATTATCAGGAAAAGAAATGTGAAGGAAACCCTGGAAGACACGGATTCGTTTTTCAGCGGCATGGGTGGGGCAATGCCCATTGTGGCTCTCCTCGTAGCAGGTACAACCTTTGTAGTAGGATTGCAGTCCATTGGCATTATTGAAGCACTGCAAAATGCAATGGCAGGAATTAGCGGGCAAGGCATGGGCTTTGTACTCCCATTGGTTATGGTACTGCTCACCGCCCTAATTGTCATATTAAGCGGAAGCGGAACTGCCCTCTTCTTTGCTATGGTGCCATTGATGGTTCCTCTTGCAGGCGCAGCCGGAATCAACGTACTGGCCCTGTCCATACCAATGGCGCTTGCCGGAAACCTCCTGCGTGCTGTTTCCCCTGTATCAGCAGTCGTTATGATTGTAGCTGGCTCTATTGGGGAAGACCCAGTAAGGATCGTCCGGCGGACAGCAGTCCCTATGATCGCAGGCGTCCTGTTTATGTTTGTAACTTCGTTGATTATATTTTTATAACTTGAAAGGAGAAAAAAATGGTAGAAGCTATTATCGTATTATTAGTATTAGGGGTGGTTGGCTTTTTTATCATCAAAAATTACAATCCTGCCGTTATCTTAATTGGCGGCGGTATCCTCCTGCTGATTGCCGCGGCGGCTTTAGGGCATCCGCTTTATCCAAAGGAGGAAGGCACAGGTTTCATAGTATTTGACATTTTTATGAAGCTAAAAGATACCTTAATCTCAAATATGACAGGTTCCGGCTTAATTCTGATGATCCTGTTCGGATATTCTGGATATATGAATAAAATTGGCGCAAATCAGGTAGCGGTAGACATCCTGGTTGCACCAATGAAGAAAATCAAATCACAGACATTATTTATCCCGATTGTATTTTTACTTGGAAATTTAATGTCACTGGTTGTGCCAAGCGCATCCAGCCTTGCAATTATCCTGATGGCAATTCTTTATCCAATGCTCCAGGGAATGGGAATCTCTTCCCTGACTGCCGCTGGTATCATTGCCATGACTGCTACGATTATGCCGACCCCGCTTGGCGCGGATAATGTAATCGCGGCAGAAACACTAGAAATGAACCTGATGCAATATGTAATGTACAATGCACAGATTTCCATACCAGTACTTCTTGTTTTGGCAATCGTACATTGCTTATGGCAAAAACACTGCGACAAAGTAGAAGGCGAGAGGGCATTTGTCAAAATTGACGAAAGCAAGTTAAAGAAGCAGGAAAATGTAAACCTCCCTAAGATTTATGCACTGCTTCCTGTGCTGCCTCTGCTCTTGATTCTCGCTGTCGGCATTACCGCTATGGTGGTTCCATCCATTACTATGGATGTATTTATATTAACATTTATTTCATTTATTGTTGCAATAATCTTTGAAGTAATCAGGACAAAAGACTTTAAGAGCGTAACAAATGCTTCTTCAGAAATGTTTATGGGAATGGGAGAAGGCTTTGGAAGAGTCGTTATGCTTGTTGTCGGCGGTTCCTTATTTACAAGCGGAGTACAGGCTCTCGGCGTCATCGACAACCTTACTGACGCTGTACAGCATACAAGCTCTGCAGGGTTGATTACAATGGTGATATTCGCACTGGCTACTTGCCTCTTTGGTATCTTAAGCGGTGGCGGGCTTGCTATGTTCTATGCCGTTATCGCCATGATCCCAGGAATTGCAGCCACAGCAGGGGTACATGGTATGCTGATTACGCTGCCTATGCAGATGATCGCAAACCTTTCCAGGACAATTTCACCTGTAGCAGCCGTTATAATGATTGTGGCATCGACCGTAGGCGTAAGTCCGACCAGAATCCTGAAACGTACAGCAGTTCCATCTATCGTGGCAATTATATTGGTTATGATACTATCTGTTGTATTGCTTCCTTATTAAATATGCCAAACTGACCTTTTATAGCATACATCCTTTTTAACCCCCGGAAATATAGAAATTTCCGGGGGAATTCTTACCCTATAAGAAATTTCATTGTAACAAACTGCACAGAGATACAACGCAGGCGGTACGCTGATTTTGATTTAGGCATTAGGATTATTCATCATCCCAATTAGGGTATTGTTCTGGCGCCTCCCCTTTGCTTTTTACAATTACAGGCGCTTCTGTTTCTTCCTCTTTTACTTGCAGCACCTTACATTGGAATCTCCATTCATCCCCAAAGTCAAAAAGATATTTGAATTTCTTCCCTTTATTAAGCCCTGCCTGGCTAAGCCGGTATCTGTCGGTAGTACGGGAACCAAAATCCTCCACACCTCTCATATAAAAACTGTTATTATGGCTCCAAATTTTATCATCCATAAAGAAAGCATGTGCATGGTCGTCATCAAACCCAAAAGCATCTATAATAGCAGAATGCAATTCCACCAATAAAGCATTGCATGATATCTGTATATGGCGGTAACACCCTGCCATCATAGAAACGCTAATGACATATGATTTCCCCTCTAGGCCATCTGCCATTCTTGGGCTGAAAATATCCAGCTTTGGCTTTCCGTTCTGGTTTCCCATCTCTACATCGTTTAAAAGCTCGTCAATCTTATCTTTTATATCGCCAGGCAGCCCATCTTGTTCGGAAAGAAACTGGAACATTTCCCGCATTTCGTCTGGCATCTGCCCTAATTGGCTGTTATCCATTTCCAGAAGCATATCTAACGTTTCTGCAATACTTTCAAGAGACTCTACATTGTCCCCACAAAAATCCTCATTAAATTCCTTTTTTACATATTGGAGGCTTGGGAGGAACTCTTCTTCCACCAGCTTAACGTTAAGCTTTTCACAAAATGACTGGAAAAATGCATGGGTACGCCCATCCTGCACTTTTATCTCTAATGGGCAGATTTTTTCATCTAGAAGCACTTCCATAAAAATATTTAAAAGTTCCTCAGATTTCTCCTGATAATGCACAACAGGCGGCAAGGGAAGCAAATAATCTGTATCTGCATTTATTACAAATAATATAAGCGGATATAAAGGGATTTCCTCAGCTTCGCTCTGTACTGGCTCTGCAAAGTGGGCAAAACCACACTCCCAAATACCAGATTTTTTTAACTTTTTTATTTTTGCAATGCTAATATCATTTGCTGCCTCCGGCATCGGCCATTCTACTTCCCTTTCTGGTGGAAGCTTCGTTTTCCCAAGGCTATATACCTCACCATGGCGTTCCATCAAAAGCACATCTTCAATTTCACTGTCTGCGTCTGCCAAACCCAATTCCGTCGGCGTTTTTCCTTTTAAAAGTTTTGAAATCTCCAATACTGCCTCCAGCGCTTCGCAAAGCTGCTGCTGTTCGTCCTCTGTTAACGAAGCCCATGGGCAGTAATATGGCTGGTACTTCAAAAACTGGGGATACGCATTTTTACCAGAAATCCTTATCCCATGGGAACGCGCAAATGCCTTGGCTTCTTCACGCTCCTCTTCTAACAATACATCCTTGCCCACCAAGGAAAGCTGCAAGCAGTCCTGCTGATAAACTGCTTCTCTGTATTCTTCCGTGCCTATCAGACTTTTTTCGGCTTTTACCAGCCTCCTTAAGCTTTCAAAACCTTTCTCCCCAATATACAGTTCCAACGCACAAGGCTCATTTCCCAGTCCAGATACCCGGATATAACCAATCCTGTTGTCAGACATTTTTACTGCAAAAAACAAATAACTCCATATAGTATTCCATAATTTTGCTTTTTTGTATTCAAATGCGAGTTCATATAATCTATCAGAAAACATTCGTATCTTCTCCCTATCTTGTTTAACAAATCTCCGCTCCAGAAGGCATTTTCTTTTCCGGTGTCATTAATGCTAGGTTACCCTCGGCATCTTCCGCACATAAAAGCATCCCTTCCGAAAGGACGCCTGCCAATTTAGCTGGCTTTAAATTTACTAAAACCATAACTTTTTTCCCAACCATTTCTTTTGCAGAATAATACTGTTTAATCCCAGAAACTATCTGCTTTACTTCACTGCCAATCTTTACTTGGGAGCAGAGAAGCTTCTTTGATTTTTTCACTTCTTCACAGGCTATAATCTCCCCAACCTGGAACTGCATTTTCATAAAATCATCAAACGTTATTTCAGGCTTCGCCTCAATATCAATTGACTCTTCCTCTGTCTCCCCAGACTCTGCTTTTGCCTCTGCCATCTGTGCCAGCTTGATTTCCTCAGCCTTTGCCAATACCTCTTTCAAATCCAGGCGCATAAAAAGAATTTCTGGTTTTTCTGTTACCTTTGTCCCAGAAACATATTTCCCAAACACATCCATTTCATCTAAACTGCGTTTTTCAGCATGAAGCTGGCATAATATCTTTTCTGTTGTATCTGGCATAAATGCTTCTAAAAGGCTGGCGCCAATTGTGATACTTTCAACCAGGTTATACAACACAGTAGACAGCCGCCCCTTATTTGCTTCATCTTTCCCAAGTATCCAAGGTTCTGTTTCATCTACATATTTATTGCAGCGTTTAAACAGAGAAAAAATTTCCGAAATGGCATCTGCTACCCGCAGTTTCTCCATACTCTCAATCACTTTTTTCGGAACATCCAACACTTTTGCCTTCAAATCTTCATCAACTGCTTCCGTCACCCCTTGATCCTCAACAACACCGCCAAGATATTTATTGCTCATAGAAACAGTACGGTTTACAAGATTCCCAAGTACATTTGCAAGGTCAGAATTCATACGTTCCACCATAAGTTCCCAGCTTATAACGCCATCATTTTCAAATGGCATTTCATGAAGCACAAAATAACGCACTCCGTCTACACCGAAAATATCCGCCAAGTCATCTGCATAAATCACATTCCCCTTTGATTTACTCATTTTCCCATCGCCATGCAGCAGCCACGGATGGCCAAATATCTGTTTCGGCAATGGCAGATCCAACGCCATCAGCATTATCGGCCAATAAATTGTATGGAAGCGTAAAATATCCTTCCCAATCAGATGGAGGTCTGCCGGCCAGAACTTCTCATATAGTTTTGTATCGTCCTCTTCTGTACTGTGGTTCCCATCTATATCAAATCCAAGACCTGTAATATAGTTGCTCAATGCATCAACCCATACATAAACAACATGCCCTGGGTCAAAATCCACAGGAATCCCCCACTTAAAAGAAGTACGGGAAACACAAAGATCCTGAAGCCCCGGAAGCAGGAAGTTATTCATCATCTCATTTTTCCGCGACTCTGGCTGGATAAATTCTGGATGCGTATTAATGTGTTCAATCAACCGGTCTGCATATTTACTTAATTTCAGGAAATACGCTTCCTCCTTTGCCGGCTGGCATTCCCTGCCGCAATCAGGGCATTTGCCGTCAACCAACTGGGAAGACGTGAAAAATGACTCGCATGGCGTACAATACATCCCTTCATAAGTCCCTTTATATATATCCCCTTGCTCATACAGCTTCTTAAAAATCTTCTGAACCTGTTTTTCATGATATTCATCTGTAGTCCGGATAAATTTGTCATATGATGTACCCATCAAATCCCAAATCGTCTTAATCTGCCCAGAAACATCATCCACAAACTGCTTTGGCGTAATGCCTGCTTCCTGTGCCTTCCATTCGATTTTCTGGCCATGTTCATCAGTACCCGTCTGAAAACGCACGTCGTATCCCTGCATCCTCTTAAAACGCACAATACTGTCGGCCAAAACTGCCTCGTATGTGTTTCCAATGTGCGGCTTGCCTGAAGTATAGGCAATTGCCGTTGTCAGATAAAATGTTTTTTTCTCTTCCATAACTACCTCCAATCATACTCCTACCTAAAATAAAAAAACCTTTAAGAAAATTTCTTAAAGGCGATGAAATCGCGTTACCACTTTAATTTATCCCTGCCTCACGGCAGAAACCTCTTCCACTGCATTATTCCCTCGCTCCATAGCCCCACAGCATATGGAGTTCCTTATAAATTTACAGTGTAACACGCTAACGGGTGTACCCGTCGCAGCCTGGCATCCTTTTGATACGTCAGCAGCGCAGCTCCAAGACCATCTTCCACCATAAAATAAACATTCCCGTTCTCAGCAACCGGGTTCTCTGTAATGCATCTTACCATGTACTCTTCTCTTCACAGCCTTTTTAATGTATTGTTTCATTTTAGACGGAAACCCCTTTTTTGTCAATGCCTAAATTTTACTTTTCTAGAGCGTGTTTGAAAATTGGTTACTATTCACAGCCAATCGTAGCCGGACTTAAGGAAATAAAAAATATCT
>CAJUJR010000061.1 GCA_910586605.1 uncultured Lachnospiraceae bacterium
TTGTCAGAATGTAAGCAAGGCAAAACTTTCGCTTTCTACAGAAAATATATAAAACGGTCAGTTTCCCATGCCGCACATGATAGAAAACACACAGAGGGAAGATATTTTTTATTGAGATTTGGCTACAATTGGCTGTGAAGCGTAACACTACCCACGGCTAATTGCAGAAAATAGGCAAACACGCCGTGCTTGCACATAAGGGGATGACTGCCTACAGCTTACTCCTCCACATGTTCCATTCCCTGGCTTAATATTGTAAAAACGTGTTCATCTGCCAATGTATACAAGGCCGTCTTTCCTTCTTTGCGGTATTTTACCAAACGGTTTTGCTTTAAGACACGGAGTTGATGTGATATTGCACTTTGCGTCATATTCAGCAGGGTTGCAATATCATAGACACACATTTCATTCTCATACAGCACATATAAAATCTTTATCCTTGTGGAATCCCCAAATACCTTGAAAAGGTCTGCCAATTCATAAAGTTCATCCTCCATTGGCATTTTCTCTTCAATTTCCTTTGCTGTATCTGCATCAATTGTCATAAAATCATTTGTCTTTTCCAATATTATTCCCTTTCATTGCAGCCAAATACTCCGCCGCAGCGTTTTAACCCTTCCTGCGGTATATTTTGTGAAGTCCTGATATCCAAGATGCTTTCTGTCTCTGCCGCAGCATTCTGATACCAAAGAGCTGCTTCCTTGAAATCGTTATTCGCCTCATAAAATGCCCCAAGTTCACAGCAAATTTCCGCACAGGAAGTTGTTACTGCATCTTTTAAAGCAAACCCAAAAAACTTTGGAAGGTCACCTGCAATACGGTACGCTTTTGCCAGCACGCACATTGCCTCTTTTACCTCATCCATGCTTCTGCCATCTTCTGAAAGCGTCTTTTCAAACACTGGGACTGCCCTTATAAAATCATTATCATCCCCGGAGCGGTATAACTCCATTGCATACATATGGTGCAGTTTTTTAGAAAAACGTTCCTCACGCATCCCTGCCTGCAAAAGAGCCTGCAAATCCCGCCCAGCATGGCTGCTTTCCGGGCAATGGATAATCTCAATCTGGCTGTCATAAACAATAGGCTCTGTCCGCAGCGTTTCATGGATTGGGTCAATCCAAGTAAACTGCCGAAGCCTTCGGTAAAGTTTCGGCCGGTACTCCTTTTCAAAATTATAAACCGTATTAAATTCCCCCGTTGTACAATAAAGCATCTGTACAATTTCAATTTCAGGCAGAAGAATAGACTTGAGCTGTAAAAGTTTTTCCTGATTTTCCTGGTCAAGATATTCATCTGCATCTGCGGTATATATATACTCCTTTGTAGCCTTTGCAGATGCAAAATTCCTAGCATCTGCAAAGCTCCCTGTCCATTCAAAATCATATACCTGCTTTGTATACCTTAGGGCAATCTCCTTTGTAGAATCGGAAGATCCCGTGTCTACAATAATAATTTCATCCACAACAGACGCCAAGCTGTCCAGGCATCGTGCAAGAACCCCTTCTTCATTTTTAACAATCATGCATAAACTAATGCTTATCATAATCCAGCCCCTTCCAATCCTATAAAGCAGTGGTTATTCCACTAAGTCCTCTTCAGTATCATTATTGTCATCCGGCACATCATCTGGTATGTCATCCGGTTCATTGTTATCAGGTATATCATCCATATTATCATCATCAGGGTCATCAATTACTGGTTCCTCCGTCGGTTCCGGCGTCTCAACAGGCTTCTTTGTCGGCTTCGGAGTCTCTGTTGCGAAATCCTGCGGTTCCTCTGTAAACTCTGGCTCTTCTGTCGGTTCTTCTGTTGGAGCTTCGGAGGCAACGCTATCTTTTTTCCCTGGTAAATCCTCATATCCTGCAAACTCTTTACGTTCCAGGTTTTGATGGATTTCCTCCATAAAAGTACGCCAGATAGTCAAAGGATATGTGTTTCCATACAAATTATTCAAGGTCTTTGGGGAATCATAGCCCACCCATACCGCCATTGTATAATATGGCGTAAAACCACAGAACCACCCATCCTTTTTATCACTCGTCGTACCAGTCTTCCCTGCGCATGGCATATTCGTCAGCCCTCTGCCTGCCGCTGTTCCCCGGATCAATACACCTGTCAAAATATCTGTCATGGTACGCGCCGCATTCTCTTCATAAATCTGCCGCTTATCACGTTCTGATTGGTTGCTGATAACAACATTCTCATTTCCATCTAAAATTTTCCTAATACAAGTTGGTTCCCTGTAAACGCCATCATTTTCAATTGTCGCATAGCCTGATGCCATTTCAACCGTACTCGCCCCATTTGTCAGGCCTCCCAGGGACGCCGCAGGATAATAATCATTCTTCACTATTTGGCTAAATCCCATTTTCTTTACATAAGAAAGCCCAACCGATGGCGACAATTCTTCAAAAAGCTTCCAGGCTACTACATTTTTGGACTTTTCTACCGCTGTCCGCAATGGAATCTTCCCTGCATATGTCCCATCAGAATTTCTTGGTCCATCCTCAAAATAAGTGTCATCTACAATTGTATTTGGCGTATAGCCGCGCTCTAACTGCGGCGTATAAACAACTAACGGCTTAAATGAACTTCCCGGCTGACGGTAACTCTGGAATGCACGGTTTAAGGTATATCCTGTTGTGCTATTTTGTTTCCTTCCACCAACAATTGCCACAACAAATCCCGTCTCATTGTCAATACAGGTTGCCGCCCCTTGCAATGTATAAATCCCATCTTTTGTCTTTTCTTTAAATTCTGATAGCGCCTGGTTTACTGCCTTTTGCAGTTTCCTTTGTTTTGCTGCGCTCAATGTCGTATAAATCTGGTATCCTCCTGTATAAAGAGAACTATGGCACTCTTCATATATTGTATTATATTCCTCATTATACTGTTTTTCATCTTCATCAGAAGCAAATTCATACCGGAACTCAAAGCCCTTTTTCTTCATTAATTCTTTTGTTGCACAACTAATGGCATAAGTAGTCATATAGTCCTGTGTCTTAATTGCTTCTGCTGGCTTCAGTTCAATATTTTCATAAACTGCATCACTATACTCGGCTGCTTCAATCTTGCCTGTCTCCAAAAGCTGGTTTAATATACGTTCTTTCCTGCTCTGTGTATGGTCAAAATGCCTTAACGGGTCATAATATGTCGGGATATTTGGTATTGCGCATAAAAATGCAATTTCTGGCAAATTTAGTTCTTTTACAGACTTACTAAAATATGCCTTACTTGCCGCCTCGATCCCAAAATGTCCATTGGCAAAGCAGATATTATTCAGATAAAATTCCATAATCTCATCTTTCGTGTACTTCCGTTCCATCTCAATTGCAATAAACATTTCACGGATTTTACGCTCTTCTGTCTGCTCATTTGACAAAAAGACATTTTTCGCAAGCTGCTGCGTAATGGTACTGCCGCCTCGCGTAATGCTGTCATCCCCCATCAGTTTCCCTTTTACATAAAGAAAACCAGCCTTGGCAGTAGAAAGGAAATTCACTCCAGAATGTTCATAAAAATCCCTATCCTCCGTTACTACCATGCAATCAATCGCTTCCTGCGGAATATCTGCAAAATTTATATAATCTGTATCCTTATCCCCCCGCAGCTTCGCAATTGGCTTCTTGTTTGCCGCATAAATAAAACTCGTTTCAGAAGAACGGAAGGTATTCCTGTTTGATTCCTCTACTAACTGTTTGGCTTCTTTTTTCCAGCGGAGTAAATCATCTCCGAATTTAAAATAAAAAGCAACCAGCCCACCGAGAACTGCTAACAATAAAAGTAACAGGAATATCTTTAAAAATAACCGGAATTTCCTAAATTTTTTAGGCTTTTTTTCCTTTTTCCCCCTTTTTTTGCCTTTCCCAGCAGCAGCCTCTGCGATTCCCGGCTTATTATCTGCCGTTGCCGGCTTGCCCTTACGTCCTGCTGCATTCCCCGGACGCTGCCCTGCTGCACTCCGCCCTGCTGTATTCCCCGGCCGCTGCCCTGCTGCACTCCGCCCTGTTGTATTCCCCGGTCGCTGGCCCGTACTGCGTTGTGTTGTACTTCGGTTCCTCTGTGCAGCTACATTCTGGCTGCGCCCCATATTAGAACGTCCTGCTGTGCTTCTCTGCCCAGCCCCAGACTTAGCCCTTTTACTATTTTCCTGTGATTCTCTCCACTGCCTGTCTAACTCTTCCATACTTGGAATATTATACATTGGTTCAAATCTGTTTTTGTCGTCACTCATGATAATACCTCCATAACCCACAAATTCCACCCATACTCTATCCTGCTATTACGATTTGCGTCCATATTCTTTCTAACATGCGATAGCCCCTCTGCCTACGGCATAGACCTAACCTTTTTCAGAAATCGACCATAAATAGTAACATCGTACCATATCATAGCATATTTTTCTCTAAACTGGCAATACTGACAAATATAAAGAAATAATGAAGTAACAGCAGCGCCAATAACACTTTTATAAATTATTCCAAAAAAACAACAGCCAATGCAAAAGATTTTGGCAAGAAAGGAGTACATATATGTACAAAAAAACCATTTCTGAAAAAAAAGGAACCGTATCCCAAAGACGCTGGGTATTATTAGAACGGATTCCCACTATATTGACGCCACGCGTTTTATTATTATTCTTCCTATACTCAGTGGCATTTACGCTCTTTTTAATTGGGCTGAAACTCTTTTTCTTAGAACAGAAAGCAGCAGGACAGGCTTCTGCACCAGCAGTGCAATCTTCCAAAGAAAATGGCGCACAAGAAATATTATATTCCAATGAACAAAATATGCAACTCCAGAAAAATATTGCCAAAAATATTATCCGGCTTCATGTAATCGCCAACAGCGACTCTGACACCGACCAAGCATTAAAACTTGCTATACGCGATGAAATTATTGGTTCTTTACAGGCAGCGTTAAAAAATACTGGCTCTATAGAACAAGCAGAAAATGTCCTCCTTTCCCAGAAGGACGAAATATATTCTTCCGCCCAAAAAGTACTCGCCGCAAACCACCATCCGGCGAAAGTAACTGTCACTTTGGAACCCCGGTATTTCCCAGTTAAACAATATGGCGACTTAACCTTCCCTGCCGGCGTGTACCAGGCGCTTTGTGTTGAAATCGGCAAAGCAGAGGGCCGGAACTGGTGGTGCGTCCTTTTCCCAAGCCTATGTTTCGTTGATGAAACTACGGCAGCCGTCCCTGAAGAATCAAAAGACAAGCTAAAAGAAAACCTGTCAGAAGAAGAATATAATGCTTTGTCTTCGCCAAAACCTTCTGGGGAAGGTTCTAAACCAGAACTGCATTTTGGCATTTTGGAATGGCTGAAAGGATTGTAGGAACGCTTCCTCAATGGTATAATAATACCAAAAACAAATTGGAACACACTTTAATATTACTCTGGCGGCTAAATATCAATAAATTTTCAGCAGCAAGGCGGAAGAATGAGTTGCAGCGAGTACTACAACGATTGATAACAACGCTGCAGAAAATTTAAACGGGTAAAAATGTCAATATTTAACCGCTGGAGTAATATAGCACACATAAAACGGAGGTCTCATGAAGAAAGCAGAAAACAGCCAAAAGGCTGAAATCAGGATATATAGTACACAACATGATATATCTGAAGAAAGGGTTGAAAATATCTATACTGGAGAATACCGCTTCCTTGCCGGAGCCCATGTTATCACCTATGAAGAATTTTTCCAAAACGAAGGCAATCTCCCAGTAAAAAGTACCAGCCTGATTAAAGTTGGCGAAAACTATATACATATTGCAAAAAAAGGCGCTATCACTACACAGATGCATTTTGAGCCCCAGAAAAAATATTATGGAACCTATCAGACTCCTTTTGGCAGCTTTGATATGGCCATAGACACAGAACACGTTACCTCTTGCTGGCAGGAACATGAAATATCTGCCAAACTTCAGTATTTTCTCAGTCTAAACAATTGCCCTGTTTCAAAATACACAGTCCAGATTGCTATTATTTTAGGAGAAATATCGGATTAAACTGCAAATGTATTTTCACGTCAAAAAAGCCGCTGCAAAGCAGCGGCTTTTTATGTCATAGAAAATTGTGCAGTTAAGCTTTTTTACTTTTTCTTCTTTTTACTTTTATCCGTTACCTCTTCACTTTTCCTTAAATCATCCATTTTCCGCCGTATTTTCTCAGAAAATTTCATCTTTGTCTGCCGTGCTTCCAGATTACTGCGAAGCCCCTTTACCCCCATAATGTAAATACCACTGATTACAGCCTTTACTTCTTTCCTGACAGGGATTACATCAAAAATCTTTTCATCGCAAATCAACGGCATAATCCTTGGACCAATCTTTGCCTTCACGATTGGTACCTTCCGCCCACGCATATATTTCGGCGTCTGCTCCAATACAATCTGTGGCAGCCCTGATTCACTTAATTTCATGCGTTTTTTGTCAATTACAAGCAGCGATACGCTTTGGGATGCATTTTCCAACTCCCTCTGGGATGCTTCCTGCCTATCCTGGAGTTTTTTCCCATAAATACTTAGTGCAACAAGCGCCGCTATCAAGATAACCGCAATCACAATCATTACAATAACTACCGTACTGATCCCCATAACAGGTATTAAATTATAACTGTTCCTCATACAATCTACAATCTCCCTTTCGTTACTATTAGGAACTGCCATCAATGAACGGTTTGGCCTATTTACCGGCAGCCCCTTAACAAACCGGCTTTAAACCTCCGCCTGATTTGTCTTTATCTTCTCTGTCAGAATATCGCGTACAATCTTGCCGATCGCTTTTTTCTGCGAACGTTCCATCTGATCCATATAAACCGGCTCACAATATTCAATTATAACATGCGCCTTGTGAATCCACGGAAGATGACGCTCAAACACCGCGTCCGTATTATTCAAGGCAACTGGCACAATCGGGCATTTGGACTTCTCTGCAAGTTTAAAACTCGCCTCATGGAACTCCAACAGTTCCTCCCCGGAATTACGCTTTCCCTCTGGCGCAATATAAATAGAAGTTCCCCCTTTTAACATCTCAATCCCTTTTAAAATAGTCTGCAATCCCTGGCGGATGTCCTCCCTGTCTAAAAACAGGCAGTTCATAAATTTCATCCAACGGGATACCATAGGGACTCCGGCAATCTCTTTCTTTGATACAAATGCTGTTGGATAAGGCGCAGTCGTATATCCTGCAAGGATATCAAAAAATCCTCTGTGGTTAAATACATATAATGCCGCCTGATCCTTTAAGATATTCTCCTTGCCTTTCACTGTCAGCCTGACGCCTGACAAAAACAAAATCGGGCGGAACCCCAGATTATTTACAATCTTCTGTGCCATAACTGCTTTCTTTTTCAGATCTGCTTTCCCTACAACAAACAGTACCAGATAAAGCGGAATACTAATTATTGTATAAAATATCAGATAAACTGCAACTAATATTAACCGCATGCTTCTTTCATCCTCCGCTTTTTGTTATTATCCCCCGCCCTTTATTCCTCATCCAACTCCTCAGGAACCTGGTCGTCTAATGGCGGTTCCGTCACAATTGGCTCTGGTTCATTTGTAACAGCCGGTTTCTTTGTCGGCTTTGGCGTCTTCTCCGGCTCCTGTGTTACTTCTACAGGTTTTTTTGTCGGCTTTGGCGTTTTAACAGGCTTTGGCTCCTTCGTCGGCGCCTCTGTAGGCGCTTTTGTTGGCTTTGGCGTTTTTACTGTTGCCGGCTTCACACTTTCCGGTTTCTTTGTCACAACAGGCGGCTTAGTATTAGTATAAGAAGGTTTCTTTGTCGGCACAATGGTCGGCTTTGGTGTTGGAGCCGCTGTCATCTGTGGCTCATCTACCCAGTCAGTATCTGTATCAACTGTATCCTTCTGTACCTGGTTCTCAACCGTTGTAAGCTTATAATACTCTTCCAGCGTCATCTTATTCTTTTTCAGATATTTTGCCAAGTTCTTCCCAACGTAGCGTAAATGCCATGGCTCATAAGAATATCCTGTAATCTTCGTCTTGTTTTTCGGATAACGGATAATAAAACCATATTTATGGCAGTTTTTCTTTAGCCACTTCCCTTCTGAAGTCCGCCCAAAGGACAATTCCAATGCGCAGCCAACAGAATTGCAGGATACATCAATCGCAAGTCCTGTCTGATGCTCACTGCTCCCAGGTTTTGCAGAAACTTTGTTTGTCTTATTCGTTCCCCTCGTATTTACATTATTATTATAAATCTGTGTCTGCCTTTCATAAGAACGGTATGCTGATACCGCTTTCAGCATATACCCTTCCTCCTGCGCGCCTGCAAATAACTTCTCAAGTGCCTTTGCGGCTTGCTTTCGCACATAGCTTTTTTCATATGTGCCATAAAAACTAAATGCTACATTCGGTACCACCAAATCAGCCGGCACATAATCTTTGGAAATTGGATATTCACGGTTTACCAGCACCGTATAACTGTCTGGCTCTGTATCCACTTCAATATATTGCTGCGGCTCTTTTACCTTTGTAGAAGATTTTGGTTCTTCCACATCCCATTCCTCCGGGCTTGCTGTATTATAATAATCATATGCGCGCTCTTCCTTGTCCAATACATCCACATCTACATCTGACCCTGCCCTGTAATGTCCCATACGTGCAGATAGCGCCCCTACAAAAAGAATAACACAAGTCCCCAGTACAATTGCTTTCTTTCTCATCCAAAAACCCCTTTATCAATCGTTCATTCTGCAACTTCTTATGAATAAAACAGCCAGTAAAGCCATTTTCTGGATTATACCACATACTGGAAAAAAGTGCAAAAGAAGAAATATAAAAATTTAACTGTTTTTCATCCAATTTTTGTGCATAAATACAATAAGCCATTTAATTATCTTGACTTCAATGCCACTTGCAAGCTCTCCATATCAGTGGTATTCTTTCTATACAAGAAGGAGGAGAACTATGATAAATCAAGTTACAGTAAAAGCACCTGCCAAAATAAACCTCACACTAGATGTAATTCGGCGCCGCCCTGACGGCTACCATGATTTAAAAATGATTATGCAGACAATTGATATTTATGACGAACTGGCAATTACACAGACCGGTTCCCCACAAATCAGCCTATCTATGGATATTGAGCTTCCAGACCATCTTCCTCCAGAAGAAAACCTGGCCTATAAAGCAGCGCAGCTTATGCAAAAGAAATTTTCACTGCCCTATGGATTCCAGATTGATTTAAAAAAAAGAATCCCTTCCGCCGCAGGGCTTGCCGGAGGCAGTTCTGACTGTGCAGCCACCCTGCTTGGCATCAACAAGTTATGCGGCTTGTCATTAAGCAAGGAGGAATTATGCAAAATTGGCGTGGTACTAGGCGCTGACGTCCCATTCTGCATAAAACAGGGTACCATGCTCTCAGAAGGGATTGGAGAAATCCTGACTCCCCTTCCTGCACTGCCGCCTCTATGGACGCTTCTTATTAAACCAGATTTTTCACTTAGTACAGGCTATGTATACAACCAACTTGAAGTAAACCGCCTGCATTGCCACCCTGACACAGAAAAAGCAATAGACGCCCTTACGCGGCATGATGCTGTTACATTGGGGCAATGCCTTTTAAACGTATTAGAAACCGTAGCATTTGCAGATTACCCTGCCCTAAAAGAACTCAAAGAATTTTTTATGCAAAATGGGGCAATTGGCGCATTAATGAGCGGAAGCGGGCCAACCATCTATGGCGTTTACCAGGATGAAATCCTAGCACGCATTGCATACCAGGCAGCAAAAAGGAAATATCCAGGCTACGGTGTTTATCTATGCCAGACAAAACTGCCCTAGAGCACTAGCAAGAATTGCTTCGCAATTTCCTATCACATGAAAAAATAACAAAATTCTGCGATTTCTGTTAAAAGTTTCCACAAAGCAGCCGATATATCTAGTACAACGAATAGTTATTTCCAAAAAGCAGTTTACAGGTAACAGCAATTTTAAAATGGTTCACGGATGAACCGGCCTGGATGGAAATTAATATCAAAGGAATCAAAATGGTTGTTCCTAAGCATTCACAGAAAAAGGAGGTTCTTACAATGGACAATATGACAGTCAATAATAATGTGAACACATATGCAGCAAATAATACCGCTTCTTCAAAAGCAACAGACACATCTGCAAAGGCAGAAGCTGAGAAGAAAACAGAAGACAGCGCTGCTGTATTTGAAAAATCAAAAGACACAAAAAAGAGCAGCACTAACCAGATTTATAACAGGGATGCCATTGTTGGCAAACTGAAAGCTGACCAGCAGAACCGTATCGCATCCATGCAGTCACTGGTTGAAAAGGTATTAGGCCAGCAAAAAGGCACATTTGACCTTGCAAATGGGAAAAACCTGGCAGCTACTTTCCGCAAAGTAGCTGGATTAGCAAGCCCAGACGAAATCGCTAACGCTAAAGCAAGTATTGCAGAAGATGGATACTGGGGCGTAGAGCAGACATCTGACAGGCTTGTCAGCATGGCAATCGCTTTAAGCGGCGGAGACACCAGTAAAGCAGAGGAATTAAAGGATGCAATCACAAAGGGATTTAAGAAGGCAACTGCAGCATGGGGTGAAGAACTCCCACAGATTTGCCAGGATACTTATAATACTACGATGAAAAAAATGGACGATTGGAAAAATGGCGTAACAACTGCCGAAGATTATGCAAAATATCTCTCCTAATCTCTTTAGAACAAAGGACGGGGCACTTGCTGCATAGCAGGTGCCCTGTTTTTTCTTTATAGAATACATTATTTCTTCCTGATTTTTATCATTACATATTCTGAATGCTTCCCTGTACGCAATGGATACCCCCAGCCGGCAATCCCGGAAGTAACGATTGCCTGGAAGCTTCCTTGTTTCTGGTATCCATAATTTAATTCTACCATCCGGAATAACGTTGTAAGCGGCCCAACTGGCCACATCTGCCCAGCATGTGTATGGCCGGAAAGCTGGAGGTCGTAACCTGCTGCCGCATTCTCTTTAAGTCCTGCCGGCTGATGGTCTAACAAAAGCAGGAAATCATCTTTATCCACTCCTTGTAACAATTCCTCTGATGTCTTCCTGCCTGCAACAGACTTGTCATCCCTGCCAATTATTGTAAATTCATTATTCAACGCTTCTGCCCTGTCTTTTAATACTGTAATTCCCGTATCTTCAACTGCATGTTGAAGCTCTTCTTGTGTAAATGGCGGATTTTTAGAATAACGCGCCCTGTCATGGTTTCCATACACATAATAAATGCCAGACTCTGACTGAATGCCAGACAGAATCTGAAAAGCCTTTTCCATTTGCGCCTTTGTGCTCCGCTCATCAACAATATCCCCACACAACACAACTGCATCTGGCTTCTTTTTACTAATGTCATTACAATATGCCTCTAAACTAGGCGCATCCATTGTAGTTGGAAAATGCAAATCTGATATCAGGCAGATTCCATATCCTTTATCACGGATTTCTTTTTCTGTATATACCGTATACTCTGTTACCCTGACATCTTTCATATTCCAATAGCTGTAACCAATCACCAGCACTGTTGCCAGGACTGGAAAAAGCCCGCTCCGATATACCCTTTCCCATCGTTTTTTCTCCCCTGGGAACCTTTTGGCGAACGCCTGGATAATATCCATTACCAGCGCAAAACCCACTATATGTAAGACTACCAAAGCCCATATCCCAAAAAGGTTAACGGCTGGAACGGCAATCACCACTACTACAAAAGCGAGAATCCTTTTCCACCCTTTTCCCTGCTCTGGCAATCCCCAAAAAATTGCCGTCCTCTTCAAATAGAAATAAAGAAAAATTCCCGCCACAGCAGCAATAGCTACCGCAAAACCAATAAATACTGCCAATCTATATTCCTCCTGATTTGAAAATTATATTACCCCAGCAGTTAAATGCCGATGAATTTTATGCAGGATAATTTTCATCTGCAAGGCGGAAGAAAATTTAAGCAAGTAAAAACGTCGATATTTAACCACCGGATTAATATTATCGGTTGTTACGGTTCACAGTCAGATTAACCGTAACACTATTATTATATCAAATCTAGAGCATAAGTAAATGCTGTTGCCCTGTTAGTTTTATGGCGGCAGCCAGGCTTACCAGCGCCTGCAACTATTTACTGTTCTTTATCCTCTTTTACTTTAAAGTTAATATCTGCAAATTTTTCCCCGTCACCATTCTTATTTGTAACTTGTAACCTAAAATTTTCACCTCCACAATCAAGCAATGTGATATAAGACGTCTTGCTTCCATCCTTTTTCTCTTTCATATAACCACCAAGCCATTTTATATCTTTTCCATCTTCCCCTTGTATAAAAATATCAGGGTCATTATATGGGTCATTATATGGGGCTTTGGAATAATCTGGCTCTTCTATTACAAGATTCAGGGTTGCCTTTGTCCTGGTTGCCTCAATAACCTTAATCCCATTCTCCTCTTTCCCTATCTTTTCTGTATGGTTAGAAGAAGTATCTACTATTACAGGGAACGAAAGCTTCCAGTTGCCGTCCACCGGCTTTGTGCCCATATATTCCCCGTCCTTGTCATGTTTATCATAATCATAGCCATAAAACTTATGAATATCAACTTCCACTGGAATCGTGTCGCCATCCTTATATTCTTTTGGGTTTTCTGCAGTATACAGGCTGTAATTCTGCACAGATGTAAACGTACCGTCAGCCTGCTTTTGAAAACCAATCGGCCATTCGTCCTCTTCCCCATCAATTGTTATACAGCACGCAGGTGTTGCAGGCGGATTTTTCTTGTCAGAGGAAGAAAATGTAGAAATCCCGTCTATTTCTTTTTTCAATAAGTCCCTTTGATCTGTTTCCAAAACAAGCGTATAGTACAGCATATACCCATCACAGTATATATCAGATACCTGCATTTTAATGCCAGAAGAGTCCGCTTTTAAAATACTTTTATCATCCCCTGCCTTTACAGACACAGATTCTTTGCCAATCTTTGTATAAATTTCCTGTAATTCATCACCATTTTTCTTCCCTTCCACCCCTGAAATAATTTTCTGGAATGTTTCACTAAGAAGCGCCCTTGCAGCAACAGGGTTGCTCCCTACTGCTACGGCGGAAACTGCCACACATGCTGCCGCTGCAATCCCTGCGATTTTCCATCCTTTTTTCATCCCGTTTTTATGGTTATTTTTCCTCATATTCTTTACCTCCCTCAATACTCTCTCCTGAACCTGCTTCTTCTCTTCTGGAGACAAATCCTGTGTGTCATATTCGTCAAGATTTACTTGCACATCATTTAACAAATCGAAAATCTTTACTTCCATCTCTCATGCCTCCCTTTCATTCAGATATTGCTTTCTGACACGCCGCTTTCCACGGGAAATCCGATTATAAATCACTGCCTTTTTCATCCCTGTCTCCTGGCTGACTTCCTCTATTGGCTTTTCCTCTACATACAATTTCCAGAAAAGGCTGCGGTCGCTTTCACTCAAGCAGCTAAGCAAACTCTCCATCTCTTCTGAAATTTTCTCCTGAACCAGGCGTTCCAGCATCGCATCTTCCTGTGGCAGCAAGACATCCTCAATATTTACCTGCTGCAGTTCCTGCCGGTATTTCCGCAAATAGTCAACTGCACGGTATTTTGCAACTGCTGCCGCCCAGTTTTTAAATGTGCTCCTGCTTTCATCAAAAGAAGAAATATTCTCCCAGATATTAAGCAGCACGTCATCTAAACACTCATCTATTTTATCGGGCATGGCAAAAAGATGCTTTGAAATAACTGATTTTATTAATCCACCATAGACGTCAATGACATAAAGCAGAGCCTCTTCATTTTGTAAGCATAATTGCTCAATATAGTTGTCCTCTCTTATTCTCATATATCATCCTGCTTTCCTATCCGTTACTGTCCAATCTTGAAAAGTAACCCTTAACAGTTCCATTCACATGTGAAGTATTGTTTGTATATACATCTATTAATACGCTTTCCAGACAGGATTTCTATCACTTTACTATTATTTTTAAAAATAAGAAGCACTGGCAGCTTTACTAGAGCGTGTTACGCATGGTGGTAAAATCGGCCATGTATAGCAACTGATAATTCTCTATTTTATGCTTTCCATCCATTTTTTCTTTTTAAAGATTACAAATGATATCCCAAGCCGTACACATTCTTCCATAGACAATACAAAATATACATATGTTATTGGAAGCTTCCATAGAAAAGCTGACAAAAGCCCTAACGGCACACCAAATCCCCATGTCCCAATTATATCAATCCACATAATATAATTTGTTTTCCCACCACTTCTGATTATGCCGCCTCCCAATATCATATTTAAAACCTTAATTGGTGCCAGGATAGCAAGTACTGTTAAAAGGCCTGTCGTTATCTTCTGCACTGTTGGCGCAACATTATATATTTTTACATAAAATGGGCTGGCTGCTATCAGCAATACAGATAAAAGGACTGACGCCATAAAACCATATTTCATCAATTTTTTGGAATCCCCATAAGCAGCTTTATAATTCCCAGCACCAAGGGATTTCCCGATTAAAATGCCAGATGCCTGTGACAAACCGCTTAATGCCCCAAAAATAAGCGTCTGGACTGGTATCGTCATCGTCATGGCTGCACAGGCATCCGTCCCTATATTTCCATATATCCCTGTATAAACATTTTCACCCAGGCTCCACAAAAATTCGCAGACTACAATAGGACCAAGTATTTTTAAATATTGCTTCCTGTATTCTCTTTGTTCTTCCAATTCCTTTTCTGATAGCTGTCCCTTTTTGTGGCTTTCCATACCTGATTTCAGCTTTGGCATATCTTTATGTAATGTATAAAAAACAATAATAATCCCACAAGATATCACCTGTGCTGCAACGCTAGCCACTGCAGCACCCTCTACCCCCATTTCAGGAAAACCCCATTTTCCAAAAATCAACAAATAATTTAAACCTGTATTGAGCACCAAGGAAAAAATACTGGCATATAATGGCAACGCTGCAGCCTCCATACAGCGGAACATCGTCGTTGCAATAGAACTAACTGCCATTGGCAAAAAAGAAACTGCCAGGATACGGAGATATTTTACAGCGACCGCCTTGGTAATTTTATCTTTTGTATAAGCCGCCATAATTATTTCCGGGAATGCCATGCAAAGCACTATAAATAAAACCGCCAGCCCAGCAGAAAGCGCCATGCTGGTATAAAAACTCTTAGTTACAGATTTTTTATCTTTTTTTCCAATATATTGCGAAATAGTAATCCCCGCAACAGATGCGATAGCGGCAAGGACTACAGAATAAAGAGAGGCAAACTTCCCTCCCAGCCCAATCCCGGCAATACTGCTGCTGCCAAGCTGTCCAATCATAACTTGGTCAATCACGCTAAAAGAAGACTGCAATAATGACTGTATTGTAACAGGCAGTGCAATCCTGATTACTGTTTTTCCAAAAGCTTCATTTCTTTCCATATTACTCTCCATTCCGCCGCCATTACTCAAAGGCACAAAAAGTTTTCTATAAGTATAATAAACCACTGTCACTTTTTCAAAGGTTAATCGCATAACCTGCTCCAATAAATAAACCACTGTTTTATGGAAATTGCACAAATCTGTTTATGGCAGCTATGGCATAATTTACATATAAAACCAAAATAGAAATTCCTCTCGGAATGCCTATCCATATGTAACTGTCCTTAATTTCCCACCAATATGCCCAATATAACATATTGAATTTTGAATATCAGGAAAAAAGAAAATTCTCCCAGCTATTACTCCGGTTCTACATAAAATCCCATGCATTCCATTAGTCGCACCAATCCGCATCTGCTTCCCACTGGCATTCTGTAATCTGCATATCTGAGAATGTTGCCTTGTATGAACCTTCTGTCGGGCTGCAGGCATATATTCCATATGTGATTTTTTCTGCCCCCTCCCACATATGGAAAATCCGCATTTGTCTGAAATTTATGCCATCTTCACTACATTCAATGCAGTAGTCGCTGTTCCTGCGTGAAAAGCGATACCACATACTTTTAATATCAGAAGATATGTCTGTTGTTGCCCAGTCAGAATATCCATGATTCGTGACAACACTTCCTAACCGCTGTATTTTTTCATCTTCATATTCGATAGATGCCTTAAACCAGTTATCACTATTTAAATACATAACCACACCGCACTGGTCAAAACGGCAGGCACTCTCAAATTCTGTTTTAACAATAAAGGAAAAATACTTATCAGTTGTTTCAATCTGAAACACTGGAGCATTATCATTTTGAAAGCCATAATAAGTGCGCGCCCATAAGTCAGTTCCCCTTTCCGTAATAATCACAACTTTATCCCCACTAATCTGCACCTGCTTCGGTTGACGTGTCCATTTCGGACTGCATTTCAAAAAATCCATCTTTTTTCCTCTCTTTCTCTTTTTATTTTTAATAGGCAACTATTTTAATACCTATTTTTTCACTACATATATACAACTTTCATATCGTCCAGATACGATTTTTGACTCATATAACGCATCCAGTCCCATCCCTATCATATCTAATGTTGTCCATTTACATCTATCTTTTATTTGACAGCAAATATGATTTATAAAAATCCGTCTTTGCCCTCTTCTATAAATATTTTTTTCTGCATATTATGAGAATTCTCCTTTTGTTTTTCTACAAAGAATGATTCCCATGAGTAGCAGCACTGGAAAAATAATACCTGTCAAAATTCCCATCTTTAGGTTATCCCCCATTGCCCCTGATACCATTCCAACCAATGTAGGGCCTCCCGAACAGCCTATATCTCCACCTAACGCCAATAACGCAAACAGGGCTGTCCCACCTTTGGGCAAAACTGCTGATGCCTTGCTGAAAGTTCCTGGCCACATGATTCCAACTGACAGCCCACAGACAGCACAGGCAATCAGGTTAATCAACGGAATGGGAAAAAGAGAAATTCCCAAATAAGACAAAATACACAGAAAACTGCTATGAACCATAAAGCGCTCCAAATGAATACGATCGCCATACTTACCATAAAACAATCTT
>CAJUJR010000062.1 GCA_910586605.1 uncultured Lachnospiraceae bacterium
AAAATTTAGAGAGACATTCCTTCCTGTAGGACAATTTAGCTCTTTTAGAATTGCGTTGTTTTTGGTGAGTTTTGGCAGTAAGCGCACTAATCAGAAGCTGAAAACAAAGGATATGTTATTAGTGAAACTGTTAAAAACGGTAATATGCCCGAAAAAACAGTGTATACAATAACACCAAAAGGAGAAGAAGTTTTTAAAGAATTGATGACTAAATTTTCTTTAGCTGAAACAAGAATATTCTTAGATTTTAATGCTGTTATTGTGAATATGGATTTGCTTGATGAAAGTTCTGCAAATGATTGTATTGCAAATATTAAAAACAGTATTCAAAATACTAAAATGCAGATTATGGAACAACTACCCACGCATAAGGACATTCCATTATTTGGGCGGACTATACTGGAACAACAATGTTTACTTTTAGAAACATTGGAAAAATGGGAAGAAAATTTTGTAAAAGAATTAGCGAAAGAGAGGAAAGAAAAATGAATATGACGTATTTTATATTTGTTAATTTAGTGGTTTATTTACCATTTCACTTATTTGAGGAAGCTATTGGTAATTTTCCTAAATGGATGTATGAACATAAATGGTTGCCCTATCATATGACGCATGGACACTGGATGGCGAACAATCTGTTTATTTACTACCCAATGATTCTTGTATCAGTTTTTTTATTTATGTTGAACAATCAATTTGCCTGTTTTGGAGTGGCAATTCTTATATGGGGAATCATAAATTTTGGCGACCATTTTTTCTATACAATCAAAGATAGGAAAATCTCTCCGGGGTTAATAACTGGAACACTTTTCCTTGTTAATTCAATTTTCATTATCGAAGTTAAAGATAATCTCTACCTGCTTATCTTTATAAACTGTTATTTTTTTCACCAAAAATTGCGCCAACTGCCCATCCATTCCTGTACTCCCTTCCCACAATCCGCAGATAAACTGGTTTATTTTACCTACTTCTTCCCCTATCCGTTGTTGGGCTGCATCCTGCTTTTCCAGTTCCTTTCTGAGATTGCTTTTTTCTGCTTCTTTGCCTGCTTTTAAAGCTATAAATTCATCCCTGCCAATTTTCCCTGCCCTATACTTTATATATAGAGAACTCATTCCAATATCTGCTTCCTGAATATTTGCCTGAATCCTGTTTTTCTTTTCCTCAATCTCTTTTTCCCTTTGGCCTGCCTGCCCCTGGTTAAAATCTACTAATGTTTCCATGCAAACTTCTGATAAAGCAAATTCTATCCGAAGCAATTGCAGTAGTATCCTGTTTATTGTGTTACCTGACATGAAATGGCTGGCGCATTTTAAATAGTCAATCCTGCTGATATTAGGGCATCCATACGAATATAACCTTACAGACACATTATAAGATTTTGTATTTAATATGCAGAGCCTTTTCAGCCTGCAATTACATTCCCCACAATAAACCAAATCTTTATACGCATCTTCTGGCGGGGTATCTTTTGGCAGTGCTTTTTTCCTTCTTTTCTCTATTTTAGAAGCAACACGGTAAAATAAGTCTTCCCCAATAACCGGCTTATGTGCATGTTCTATGATAATCATTTCCTCTGTCCCAATCTGATGCCGCCCTCCGCTGCGGTATGCCATCTCACCTGCTTTAAGCTGTACTAGCATTCCTATATATACTTGGTTTGTAAGAATTGTCCTAATTGTCTGGTCAGCCCATTGTTTTAATCTCCCCCCTTCTTCACAATGCACACGCCCAAATTTCCTGTAATCTGTAGGCCGGTAAACGCGCTTACGATACAGCCAGGAAATAATCGCCCCAATGCTATTTCCTTTCTCAAACAATTCATAAATACACTTGACGACATCACTTGTTCCCTCTTCTGGAGAAAGAACCCTTTTTCCATCTTCCCACTTTACGCAATAACCATAAGAAGGAATCCCCCCTATATAGCACCCCTGCTCTAGTTTCGATTTTTTAATTGCCCTGACTTTTTCAGCGCAGTCCTTTGCGTACAACTCATTCACAATATTTTTCAAATTAACAGCAAACATATCATTTTCCCCCTGGATATGGAAACTGTCATAACCATCTGTAACAGAAATAAACCTGATATGAAAAAACGGAAATATTTTCTCCAAATAATTTCCTGTTTCTATATAATTCCGCCCAAACCTTGAAAAATCTTTCACAACTACACAATTAATTTTGTGGCTGCGGATATCTGCCAACATTCGATGAAACCCCTCCCGCTTAAAATTTGTCCCGGTTTTCCCTAAATCAATATAGCAGCCGGAAAAAACCATATTTTCCGACCGCCTGATATAGTCTTTCGCAATCTCAATCTGCGTATCTATGGATTCATTTTTCTGCCCATGGTAATCCACGGATAACCTGGCATAAACCCCGGCATTCCAGACAGGATCTGTTGCCTCTGTAAACTGCCTGGCTTCTTTTTTTTGCATCCCTGCCATTTATGCAGTCACCCCCCTCCAAATATTTATAAAATTCCCCTTTTCCTTGAAATTCCACATAAGCTTTTTTGCCCTCAAATACCTCTATCCTGCTTATAAAGCTTAACAGCGTATCTCTGTCAAGAGATGTTAACTCCATCGCCTCCTGAAACCGTTCTAGCCTTATGCCGGAGGCAATGCCATTGCGGAATAGCTGCTTAACCATTTCTTCCTGCTTCCCTATCGCTTTTTTTGTTTCCTCATACTGTTTTTTATAAATTGCGCCAA
Organism: uncultured Lachnospiraceae bacterium; assembly: GCA_910586605.1. Lineage (GTDB taxonomy): Bacteria > Bacillota > Clostridia > Lachnospirales > Lachnospiraceae > Butyribacter. The sequence continues at coordinate 2,718 of CAJUJR010000062.1, forward strand.
AACTCCTGAAGTCTTCCTCTGTAAGCAGCCCCGTCTTTAAATCCCCATACAGCCCTGCCATAAGATCCATGTAATTTTCCTGCTCTTTCCTCAGCCGCTCCATTTCTTTATCAAACTTGGAAACTTCTTCAAAGTCTACTTGCATTTCCTTAATATATTCCCTCTGGCTTCCTGTATCTAAAAAGACAAAAACATATACCTGCAATACCTGGAATACAACCGCTTTTAAAGTTTCCTCCAAAATGCTGTGCCTAGTACAGCCCTGCCCCCTGTTCCTTGTCGGGCAGATAAAATAAACCTTTGAACCGTCTTTATATCGGTTGACTCTCCGGATCATGGGCTCTTTACAGTCTCCGCAAAATAAAAGCCCCGAAAAAAGATGGGCGCATTCTGCCCCTGCTTTTGCCCGTGTGTCCACCTGCAGCAGTTTCTGTACTATTGCAAAATCCTCTGGGGAAATAATCGCTTTATGTGTCCCTTCTACGCGTACCCATTCCTCTTTTGGCTTTATAACTGTTTTATTCACTTTATAATTTACTTTCTCATGCTTCCCCTGTACCATTACCCCCGTATATATTTCATTTGTCAGGATTCTCTTTACCGCCACCGCAGACCATTTTGCAGTTATATTTGTACGGAATCCGGTAGAAAACCTTTCACCGAGCGATTTTTTATATTCCATTGGAGAAAGAATCCCAAGCCCATTTAGCCTCTGCGCAATTGCTAACGTACTCATCCCCTCCTGTTTCCAGGCAAATATTTTTCTGACAACTTCTGCCGCATAGCTATCTGGGCAAAGTTTATTTTTATCTTCCCTGGACTTCTGATACCCATATACTGCAAAAGCCCCTATAAATTTCCCCTGTTCCCGCTTTGTTTTCTGATGGCTTTTCACCTTCATAGAAATATCCCGGCAATAGGAATCATTCATAAAATTTTTAACAGGCAGGATAAGCGATCTTGTATTAAAATCTGCTGTATAGCTGTCAAAATTGTCTGTCACTGCAATAAACCGCACATGAAAAGCCGGAAAGGTCTTTTGTATCAACCGCCCGGCTTCAATATAATCCCGTCCCAACCTGGACAAATCCTTTACTATAACACAATTTACTTTCCCTGCCTTGATATCATCCATCATCCGCATAAATTCTGGACGTTCAAAAGTAACCCCCGAATAACCGTCATCTACATATATATCAAACAGTTCCATATCCTTATGTTCCTTTACATAAGAATGAATCAATTCCCTCTGTGAACTTATGCTGTTGCTCTCTGCCTTAATGCTGCCGTCAATATCCCCGTCATCCCTTGACAGCCGCAGATAAGCGGCAACAAAATAAATAATCTCTTTCATTCTGCCTGGCTCCTGTTACCTGTAACCCCATAACTTTTAATACTTTATTTCCGCAATTTTCCTAATATACTGCTTCATCCTGTCCTCTAATGTTTCCTGACCGCCTGAATAACCAATCTTTACGGCATATTCCCCAACCCTTACAAGAAAAGGGTTCCCAACCTTCTGTACATACTCCTCCACCCTATCGGCAACGGGCTTCTCCATATCTACTTGAACCTCGCTGATATCTGTTAATGTATCTAAAACAGCCTCCCTTAAATCTGCCTGCTCCATTCTGTGAAATTCTTCTTCAGTCATATAGAACCCCCTTCCAGCATTAGGAACTGGAGGAAAATAACTTTTATAGGCTACGTCGAGGCTTTTTGGCCTGTGCAGCCAGAGAAATAGACAAGCCAAGATGTAAAAGTTATTTCCATACAGTTCCTTACATTATATAACACTGGAGGAATGTCCTATACCTAATATTTAATTAATCAACATACTTTATCCGTTCTGACAAAGAAACCCGGTTTGGGGCTTCCCCCTACCAGTCAATATCGCTATCTTTTATATATTCCCCACTATCTACCCTCTGTTCTGCCGCTTCTAGCTGTTTCCTCTCTTCTGGCGTCAGCTTCGCAAAATCTGGATCCCAGGCAAGTACCAGCCGCTTAATAAACTGGCTTGCAAATTCTTGTTCACTCTCTGGCAACATTTCCAACATTTTAACTGATTCCTGGACAACCTGTGTCATGCTCTCTACCTCCATTCTATTTGTAAATATCCCCACGGCTTCCAATCTCCATAACGATTAGTATTTCTACTTCACCATCTGTTGTATACCGATAAATTACACGGTATTTTCCGACCCTTAAACGATATCTTCCATCTTTATAGCCTTGCATAGGCATTATATCACCTTTGGGCGGCTTCTGTGTCAACCCTTTAATTGCATCTCTTATGGAATCCTTCAATTTCTGCGGAAGACCCCTCAGATACTTAGCCGCCTCCTTATCATATCTGATTTCCATATGTGCTGCTATCTCCTTATACTCTATTTCGTCCATTGTACCATATCCTCATCGTTTACGAAAGCACATATTATTCTGGCGGAAGGGCAATAGCATATATTACTCCGGTGGTTCATGGATAACCGTGTCATAAATTGAAGAAACAAAATGTATTTAATCAACATACTTTATCCGTTCTGACAAAGAAACCCGGTTTTGGGCTTTCAAACCAATAAAGGAAATTACCAATGGTATAATCACCACTCCTGCCATATACAAGATACATGGAACCACTGGAAACCTGTACGCCATATAAGATGCTGTTTTTTGCAGGAAAAATACAAATCCATACCCTACAGCGCTGCCAATTACTAGTATAAACAATAGTGCCGGAAAAACCATTTGAATGCTTTCCCAAAACAACATATCCCTAATCTGTTTTTCTTCCATTCCGACAGACTCCAGCATGGAAAATTCCTTTTTACGTACTGCAAAATTCCCAATCATCATATTAATTAAATTTAAAATACTAAACAATATAAGAAATGCTGAAATCCCATAAATCTGGATTTTAATTTTCTGTATATTTGCAGCGTCATCTGCAATCTTTTCCCGCAATGTTGCCAGGGACAAATCCGGGTATTTCCCAATAATGGCACGGACTTCCTGTTCAATCTGATCTCCATGCTTTCCATATTCAGAAGAAGAAATAAGGAAAGAACTGGCAGTATTCATATCACCCCACAGTTTCCGTATCGTTTTATCCGCCATATAAAAATTAAATTCATTTTCTCCTACTACATCAGAAGTTATTGCTGCTATCTCTAATTGGGCAGAATGCTCCTTTCCATCAAACCACCGCAGCGTAAGTTTATCTCCCGGCTTAAAAGTAACGCCATTAATTTCAGAAGACAATCCACTATCTGTTATAATAATCCCGTCGTGTTCAGACAAATACCCATAATTGTTATTTCCATCCATTTCCATATCAAAATAATCCTTAGAATCCTCTGTTAACTGACCGAATCCCTCTACCCAGGTAGCCCCCTGATATTCAATACTGCCATAAACACTATTTACCTCCCTTATGGATTCAACGTATGGAATCTCCATCAATTCCTTTTTCAGGTTTCCATCCAGGTGGCCTGTAAGCTGCATTTCTGTTGGACCATATGCAGATGGGTTATGGGCGTTATACAGATAAGAGATAATATATTCTCCATCTTCAAACCCGCCTGCCCTTGAATAAGCAAATTCATCCCATGCATACAGATACGAAGATGCAACCATAAAAACAATTCCCCCAAACACAAGCGATACTGTTAAAAGCTTTCTTTTTTTCTGGCTCTTCCCCTGGCATATCTTCGCCATTACAAACACCGTCAGCCTTTTATGGCCTGTAGCGCATTCTTTTCCCTCCACCCCACAATTCAGGTTTCCCACTGCTTCCACTGGTGAAACTTTTGCCGCAAGGGACGCTGGTTTCCCAACCGATATCTGTACAATTACAACCCCAAAAATTCCGACAATTGCTGCCGTAATGATATAATTTAAAAAGTCCCATCCTTCTGGTTCTAAGAAATATGCAATCACTCCTCCTAAAACCAAGCCAAGCGGAACTGATATGGCGCTTAACAAAAACCCTTCCCTGTGTACCATCTTTTTTATCTGCTTTTGTGTCATTCCTATTGTCTGCAACTGTCCAATCTGCTTTGTGCGTGATGTAACAGAGAGATAAAATATACTATAAACAACAATTGCACTGGCAGCCAAAATAAAGAAAGAAACAAAGATAATTGCATAGATTGCTGTATTTTTTCCTTGTAACGCTTCCTCAAACCGTCCATTTATATTGACATCTATCCTCTTTACCCCATAATCCATTGCCATCTGGTAGACAGATGTTTCAAAAACAGATGATTCCATATCTGATGCGCCTGTAATCTGCACAAGGGCAATATATCCTGTTTCTTTCATTAAGGCGCTCTTTCCTGCAAACTCCCTGGATACATAGACAGGGCTGACAGACATTCCATTTTTGTTATCCGTAAATCCACAAACTACAAATTCTTCCTGTGTTCCCCCGGTATCCAGTACTATTGCCCCGCCAATTTTACATTCCTGCCCTATGTTGTCCATAAAATGTTTATTTACGGCAACTTCGTTGTACTTTTCCGGCTCTTTTCCTTCCGACAGCCGATATGTCTGTATTTTATCTGTCTGGCTTCCCATATAAAGAAACTTATATTTTACGTCATTTATCCGAAAAACTTCTCCGTTATCCTTATATGGAACTATAACATCCGCCCTTCTATCTGCGCCAATTTCTTTCATCTGCCCTTCAGAAACATCCATAAACATAACATGCTGCATACCATCCAGCATACGTTTTTCGGCTGTCTGTGTACCTTGTAAAAAAAGAATGATTGTCCCCACAAAAGTAACAGACAATATAATAGATAAAAAGGAAAAGAAACTATATAATTTTTTTCCCATCAGATTACTTTTTGCAATACGGTAAATAATTCTCCTGTTATTATTAGCATCTAACTTCATGTTTACCACCTTCCCTCTGCAATCCTTCCATCCTCAATACGGATAGCCTGGTCTGCAGCCTGTGCAATCTCATCGTTATGGGTAATCATAACAATTGTCTGATGGAATTTCTTGCCAGTTGCCTGCAACAGTCCTATTACTTCATGGCTGGTATGGGTGTCAAGATTTCCTGTCGGTTCATCTGCCAAAATTATGGCAGGTTTTGTAATTAACGCCCTCGCAATTGCTACCCGCTGCTGCTGCCCGCCGGATAACCTGGCTGGTTTCCTTTGCAACTTATCTTCCAGCCCCAGCACATTTACAATATCTTCAAAAAACTTAGTATCCACACACCTCCCATCTAACTCCACCGGAAGGACAATATTATCATATACTGTCAAATTTGGCAGCAAATTATAATTTTGGAAAATAAACCCAATCTTCCTCCTGCGGAAAATCGTCAGCTCATTTCTCTCCATGCCGCATAATTCCTGCCCATCTACTACTACGCTTCCACTTGTGGGCGTATCTAAGCCTCCCAGCATATGAAGCAACGTACTTTTTCCAGAACCAGAGGTTCCAACAACCGCAATAAACCGGCCTTGTTCAATCTCTAAAGTAATCCCGTCCAAAGCTTTTACCAACACCGGCTCTGCCCCATAATATTTTGTAAGGTTATTTGTCTGTAAAATGTTCATATCTGTTTTCTCCTTCCTTCTATAAGGAACTGTAAATAAATTAATTGTCAGTTTGCGCTGGATATTTCTTTGAGTGTGCATGTCAAAAAACGTAGGCGTAGCGGGCTACGCTGAGGATTTTTGACATGTGCAATCGAAGAAATAGACAAGCAAAATGATAAAATAATTTATTTACAGTTCCTAACTTCCATTCTAAAAGGAAACATTATCAATTCTGTTTCAATCCAAAAGAACATTTTATCAATTTTGAAACAATTTGCCGAAGGCAGAAAACCTACCGTATAAAAAAGCAAATGCTGTTGCCCTGTTAATTATTACTCTGGCAGTTAAATATCTTCCTATTTGGTAAAAAGACAGAAAAACAACTACCTTCCCCCAGTACAGAATGAAGCATAATATACCCGCCCTGGAGTGTAATAATATTTCTGGCAATATACAAGCCAAGCCCTAGCCCCTCCTCTTTAGAAACACAATCCCCTCTGTAAAACCTCTTAAATATATCATTATAATGTTCTGCAGAAATCCCACTCCCTGTGTCCCGTATTTTAATTTCAACATACATTTCCCCTGGGACAACATCTATATGGATATTTCCGCCTTCCTTTGTATATTTAACTGCATTATCCAATATATTGCCAACTGCCTCTGCTGTCCATTTCACATCATGTGGGGTTTTTATTGCCGGCCTGCAATCCACCAAAATATCTATCTTTTTCTTATCAGCTTTTTTTACAATCCCATTAACAGCAAGTTCTATCATATGGAAAATACTATTATCTTCTATGTCCAGCTTAATCATAGCACTTTCTAAACGTGATGACTTAACCAAAGAATCAATCAGAAATTCTAATTTGCCAAGCTGTTTCTGGAGAATCCCCATAAAATTTTTTGCCTCATCGGCTGTAATATCTGGTTCAGAAATCATATCATGGTACATCTGTATATTAGAAAGGGGAATTTTTAATTGATGGGATATTTCTGAAATTGTCTGCTGCAGCTTTACCTTCCCTTGCTCACTTTCCTGCAAACGGTTCCAGGCAATATCCTGCATCTTCCCTAACTCCATTACCATCTTTGATGTAAGGGTTTCCTTGTTAATCTGGATTTCTCCTTTATCATGCCTTACCATCCGCTCTGCATTCCGGCAGATTTCTTCTGAAAACGCAACAAACCTCATACGGAAATACGTATAATACCCAATATTTAAAATCCCCGAACAAATAAAGGCTGCAAACAACGCAGCCCTTCCCTTTTCTTCTGGTATTTTTGAGAAAAAAATACAACATCCTGCAAACAGCAGCAACGTATTTATTGCTATCAGCGCGGACTTAAAAACTTTCATCTTATTCCTCCTCCGTTCCAACCCATTTGTATCCCATTCCATAAATCGTTTTAATATACCCAAATTCACTGTCGGCAATTTTATTCCTTAAACGGCTGATATTTAATGATAAAGTATGTTCATTTACATAATTCCCTTTGCTGTCCCATATATTTTCCAACAAAATTTCCTTTGTCAAAATCTGCCTGCGGTTCTTGCACAAAAAGCACAGAAGCTGGAATTCCGTAGGCGTAAGGGATAAAACTTCCCCATTTTTCCTTACAACCTGGTTTGCAAAATCAACTGACAAATTTCCACAAGAATACATAGTATTTTCTTTTTTCCCACTGCACCTGCGCAAAACCGCCTGTATTTTCTCCATAACAATTTTAATATGAAAAGGCTTTGTGATATAGTCGTCCGCTCCCAAGCGGTATCCCGCAATCACTTCATCCTCCAGATTATGCGCTGTTAAAAATATAAACGGAACATCATATTGTGTAATAACAGTTTCTGCAAACTGAAATCCATCGCCATCCGGCAAATTTACATCCAATAAAACTAAATCATAGGAATCCCCTGATAATAACCTTTTTGCTTCCTCCACAGTATAGGCCGGAACTGGCTCAATATTTCTTTTTTGTAAATTGTAACAAAGCCCTGCATTAAGGATTTCGTCGTCTTCCACTACCATTACTTGGCTCATTTTCTCTTCTATCATATCTTTTTACCATAAATTGTCCGTTGATTATCCAAACATATTTTCTTATAATATCAGTTAAAGTTACTGAAAGGAGTTTTTATCCATGCCATTCTATGTTCCGCCAAAAGAGCAGTCCTTTGATATGGACAGGGAATCCAATTATATTGTGCCTGTTATTGCATCCTTTAGCACAAAAGGCGGCGTACAGCCCCTCTATTTCCAATTTGATGACAAAACCATAAAAGTCATGTCCGTCCACTGGTGTGAAAAAAAATTAAACACAGTATGCTTTGAATGCACGGCAGAACTGGAAGGCTACCTGACAAAAGTTAACCTCACTTTTTTCCCGGCGGATAACCGATGGGTAATGAAGCCGAAATAATCCCCCTGCCATTTGTTAGCTAACAACATATAGCAATATGATAACACACTCCCCCCATTCCATCAATAGTGCTGCGCTCCCTGTTACAAATGGCGCTGCAATAGAAGTTCCGGTACGCGCCCCATATCCCCCTCCCGGAAGAGCCGTCATAATACCAACCCCTGGCGCAACTACTGTCGGCATATAACGCCTGTCTGTTGTATTTCCCCTTCCTGAAAAAGACGCAATACTATCTGTTTCTGTCCGATACGCGCCAACTGTAACAATATTCCTTGCAGCAGAAGGCACCGTAAGCGTAGTTTCAGGGTCTGCGCTTAAAAAACCGGTAGACAGCCCAACGGCTTCAATTGTTGGAAGCCAAAGATTCACCGCGCCATCTTTTATTGTTTCTGGCGTAAAAATAATTTTCCAGATCCCTCCCTCTACAAAACCTCCTGTCTTTTTCGGCAGCCATTCCATAAAAATTTCCTGCGATATCGTATAAGGGCTGGGACTTCCATAAAAAACCAACAGCTTATTATCCCCGACATTATAAGTAACAGCATTCTCTTCTTCCCTAATAACAGAAATCCGCTGGCCGGAAGGCGATTCAATCTGCACCTGGAAATCATCCGCAAATTGCTTCCAAATTTGCAAAGTCATACTTCTTTCATTTGGCCCAATTGCAAAAGAAAGGGATTCCTCCCTCTCTGCCAATTGTACATATGCATGATGCCTGGCGTCCCCTTCATTCCCAGAAGCTACTGCAATAACATTTTTCCATACTCCATTTAATTCTGTAATATAATTTTCAAACAAAGACTGCCCGTCATGCGCCCCATTATTATTCCCAAAACTTAGGTTAATTGCCACTGGCATCTGCAATTCTATTGCTTTCTGAATTACATAATCAAGCCCTTCCATTACCTCTGTTGTCCCGGCAAAATTCTGGTCGCTTCTTCCCAGCCGTACTACAATAAGCTGGCTTTCCACAGCCACGCCCCTGTAGCGCCTGCCTGAGGAGCCTGCCCCATTCCCAGCGGCAACCCCGGCAACAGCCGTACCATGCCCACTTCCCCTGTCGCTGACCGGAACCAGCCTTTCCCCCTCTGCCCGGCTTTCCGCCTGCAATGCTGCATTTATATCTGACATAGAATACTGCGCCCCAAAACCATACCCTGCTGGAACCCTTCCTTCCGACTGCGCCTCGTTTGCCGACTGGTCCCATAAATAAACAATCCTGGTATTTCCATCTTCATCACGAAACGTCGGATGAAAATAATCAATTCCCTCTTATGTTAAGTAATTGTTCTCTATTGTTCAGACATTAAATATTAAAAGAATTTTTCGCAGAATAAATGTCCATATGCACGGCAGAAAATTAATCTGTAGCCAATGCTTATCCTCTTGTTTTCCATCTAATTTCAATCTTTCCATTATTGGACACTATAATTATATCTATATGCTGCCCAATGATCTCTGAGGTAAGCTCTGCATTTCCCCCTAAAATAAACCCCTTTTCCTGGTTCATGCAAATCTGTTTATCCATCTGGGTAATCTGTTTTTGCAGCTTCTGAATCACTTCCTGCTGTTTCCCTATTTCTGCATGGGAAGAATAGAACTTTTCCTGCTCCCCAAGAGAATATAACCGATAATTTTCAAAATTTACTTGTTCCATCCTCTCATACTCCTGCTTTGCCCGCTTTATCTCCTGTATCAGGCTGGCACGTTCCATTTCCAAATTATCCAGATATCTTTTATTAAGCTCTGCTGCAAAGCCTTGTTCTTCCAAGTATCTACCTAAACGGAGCAGCACAATGTGTTCTAAAGATGCAGCATCTGCCTTGATAACACAGCCTTCCAGGCTGGCGGTATATCGGTTATAGCAGGTAAAATATGGGCTTAGCCCCTCCTTAAACCGCAGTTTATGCTTACAGCAGCTACACGCCAACTTTCCTGCCAACAGATGCTTGTTTTTCCCTCTTTCTTTCCTACTGCTTCTGCCCCTGTTTTTCTGGACTTCCCAAAAAACTTCCCTAGTGATAATAGGGGCATGGTGGTTCCTTACAACTTTCCAGTCTGCCTTTGCCTTCAAAACATTACGGCCTCCTACCTGCTCTTTCTCTGTCTTGCCATACTCCACATCCCCAATATAAACTGGATTGCGTAAAATACTGCACACAATGCTGCTGCTCCAATAAAATTTATCTCCTTTCGGCTTCCTGGATGTCTTCCCTTTTCTGATTTTAAATTCCACAGGTGCAGGGACATTTTCCAAGTTCAGCCTCTTTGCTGTCTGGGAAGACGTCATCCCTTGCAAAGCAAAGCCAAAAACCTTCCTGACCACCTCTGCCTCATCCTCACAGACAACAAGCATATGCCTGTCATCTACAGCTTTTTCATAACCAAAAGGGGCATTGGCGCTGACATACTGCCCACTCTCTTTTCTTGCCCGCAGCGAAGCTTTTACCTTCTGCGACAAATCCTTACTATAGAAATCATAGAGAAGGTTTTTAAAATTCACATCCAAATCACCAATCCCCCCTTGGGAACTGACACTATCATAAGAATCATTGATAGAAATAAAACGGATTCCCAAAAAAGGAAAGATCTGCTCCAGATAAGCGCCCACTTCCATATAATCCCTGCCAAACCGAGAAAAGTCTTTTACAATAATGCAGTCAAGCTTTTCATTTTTGGCATCTTCAAGAAGCCTCTGTACCCCTGGACGTTTAAAGCTTACCCCTGAAAAACCATCATCTAGATATTCTAATATCTGGCAGCCTGCAAAATGGGAAGCAATATATTGATAGATTAAAATACGCTGCATAGAGATACTGTTGCTCTCTTCTTTTGCTTTTCCGCCTTCATCCACTTTTGAAAGGCGCATATAAGCAGCAATGCGAAGATTCTTTCCCATATTAATCCCACATCCTTCCAAACACAATGATTACTACGGCATTTATTACCCATTACTCCATCGGCTAAATATTGGTGAATTTTACTTCTGTGCAATACTTGCGTTCCACCTGTTACCCATGCCATATGCAAAAGTAATCCCCACCCGGAAACCAGGATATACGTCAACCCGTTGGATTAAGGCATGTGCTATCTCCTTTGTCAGTCTAATATCTTCACCACATTTTATTAAATTTTGCAAAAACTCCCACCCTTTCTTTCGCTTGGTTTCCATATCCCCTATCCTAGACTCCAATTGTTCTATTTTTTTAGACAACTCATAGGCGGCTTCTTCATTTTTCTTTTTCCACTGCTGAAATTCTTCCAAAGAAAAACTGCCAATGTGGTATTTTTGATACAACCCACTTCCCTGCTTTGTTTTGTCCGCCAGCATTTTCCCATACCTGGCAATCTCCTGCCTGATCTGCTTTTCCTGTCCTGCTGCCTGCCTTTTAAATTCCTCTTCCAAATTCTCCATGCGCAAATCCGATAAAGAAAATTCCTGGCATAAAGCAGCTTTTACCAACCCGTCCAGCGTCTTTATCCCAATACTTCTCACTGGGCACCATAAATCATCTAATCTTTTAGAATACTGGCAATAATATCCATAATAGCATATCTTTTCCCCGGAATTCCGTTTTTTTATGTTCGCTCTCCTTGCCATCGGCCTTCCACATTCTCCACAAAATAAAATGCCAGAATACCGATCCTCTTCTAAAGGTTCTTTATTAAGAAAATTAGCTGTATTACAACATTTACCAGGCTGCTTTCCAAATTTAGAAGCTGCCTGGTAAAATATTTCTTCACTGATAATAGGTTTTGTCCTCTGTATCAAACGGCCGGTGTATACAGGATTTTCCAAAATAAATTTAATAGTCCCTGTCCCCCATTGCTCCAAAACCTCCCCCTCCTGTTGGTATACATGACCTGTCTTCCTATAGGCGCCTGGCCGGTGTATCCCCTGGATAAAAAGCTCCCTGGCAATCTGCCGCATATTTTTGCCTAACAAAAACATCCTGTATATACCCCTGACAACCTCTGATGTTTCCGGACAGATAAAAAGGCATTTTTTACCGTCCACCCATTTTGCCTGATATCCATAAGGCGGCAATCCCCCGGTATAACTGCCCTGTTCCTGGCGGCTGCGCTTGCTCGACCGCACTTTTTCCGATATGTCCCTCGCATACATTTCATTCACTAAATTTTTCAGGTGAAATGACATTCCATCTATGCCAGGTTCCGCTTCAAATGTATCAATCCCATCAGTAAGGGCAATAAAACGCACTCCCATAAAAGGGAAAACCCTCTGGACATAGTTGCCTGTCTCAATATAGTTTCTGCCAAAACGTGACAAATCTTTTACAATTACGCAGTCAATACGTCTCTTCCGTATATCCTGGAGCATCTGCTCAAAGCCCTCACGCTTAAAATCCGTCCCGGTCCTGCCAACATCTATGTAATAGCCCATTTTGATACAATTTAATTTTCCCTATACTTTTTAATTTTGCCTTCAAAGCTGCTGTAGATCGCCCTGTCATAGAGCCCATATAATAAATTCTGCCTTTCACTCAGACTGCAGATCGTTCTCGCAAACCATTATCCAGCATATACCATAAGGATCAATCAGGCTGCACCGCAGCCCCTGCTCCGACTGCTCAAGCGGAAACCAAAGCGACTTCTCGCTTTGCCAAATGTAAATCGGATAAGGTTTTTTATACACAAATCTCCATCCCATCCTTAAAGGTGCACCGCACATCTTCCTTGCCATAGACCGTCACAAAATCCACCATGGCGTACCAGGCTCCCTCATCAAAATAATCCACCTGCTCTGACAAGTTCCGAAGCTCCTCCATGAAATTCTCCATCATTTTCCGTTGCGCCTGTTTCTCCGTGATGGCTGCCTGCACCTCCTCCAGCCGTGCCTTCGCTGTTTCAAACCGCTCCACCAGGATTTCGCAGCGTTTTGCATATTCACCCTGGTTTTGTGTGATGCAGGCGTTTTCCCCGATGCATTTCTGTATCAGCTCCGCCGCCACGTTTATCTCTCCGTTAAGCTGCCGTGCCTCTGCCTCCAGCTCCCCAGTTTCAAATGCCGTGTCCCTGACTTCCTCAAAACCTGCACAGATAACGTCTTTCTCTTTAACAATGCTGTTCAGAGCCTTTATGAAAAACTGCCGGATAGTTTCCTCGTCCAGATGCGGCGTAGTGCATTTCTCCCCACCATCAAATTTATGGTTGCACTGCCAGACCACCTTCCGGTATTTATCGTTGGAATGCCAGACCTTAGAGCCGTACCAGTTCCCACAGTCCCCACACCGGATTTTGCCAGAGAAGATGTTCACGCAGCTATTCCGGCTGATGCCTTTCCCCCGCAAATGCATCAGCGCCTGCACATTGTCAAAAACAGCAGGCGGTATGATAGCCTCGTGGTTTCCTTTCACATAATACTGTGGCACTTCGCCCTCATTCTTCTTTTTCTTTTTGGAGAGGAAATCCGTGGTGTAGACTTTCTGTAAGAGCGCATCGCCTTTATATTTCTCGTTCGTTAAGATGGATTCCACCACTGCCTTACGCCACACCTTCTTACCACAGGGCGTCGGGATTCCTTTTTCTGTCAGTATTTTTGCAATTTTATAGGGTGAATGCCCTTGCAAGAAGAACCCATAGATTTTTCGGACAACCTGTGCTTGTTCTTCATTGATGGCAAGATTCCCATCCTCGCCCCGTTCATAGCCAAGGAGCCTTCCAAACGGTACTGTAACCTTGCCGTCTGCGAACCGCTTCCTTATGCCCCAGGTGCAGTTCTCCGAAATGCTCCGGCTCTCCTCCTGCGCCAGTGAGGACATAATGGTGATGAGCAGCTCGCCCTTAGAATCGAATGTCCAAATATTTTCTTTTTCAAAATAACACTCCGTACCATTGTCCTTCAGCTTCCGTATGGTGGAAAGGCTGTCCACCGTGTTCCTCGCAAACCGCGACACGCTCTTAGTAATGATAAGGTCGATTTTCCCATTCAAGGCATCTTCCACCATTTTGTTAAATCCCTCGCGGTGGCGTGTGGAAGTTGCGCTAATGCCTTCATCCGAATACAGCCCGACAAATTCCCAGTCCTCCCGGCCCTGTATGTAGGATGTATAATAATCGCATTGGGCGGTATAACTGGTCTGCTGGTCTTCCATGTCGGTGCTGACGCGGGC
>CAJUJR010000063.1 GCA_910586605.1 uncultured Lachnospiraceae bacterium
CCCCGTTCAATCAGGCTGATTGTCTGCCTTGATACGCCGCATAATCGCCCCATTTCCTGCTGATTGACATTCAGTGCGGCTCTGCGTTCTTTCAAACGGTTTCGCAATTTCATACAGCACCTCCATATGACAACCTTCTTTGTCTTATTGACAATTATTATTGTCAAATGGAATTATACTCTTGCCATTTTGAATTGTCAATAGGTCTTCAGTCTGCCGCCAGGGCAACAGCATTTATTTTTTCATGATACACTTAGCATGAACCATTACTATTCACAGCCAATTGCAGCTAAATCTCAATAAAAAATATCTTCCCTCTGTATATTTTCTATCATGTGCGGCATGAGAAATTGACAGTTTTATATATTTTCTGTAGAAAGCGAAAGTTTTGTCTTGCTTACATTCTGACAAAAATTATAGAAGACATTCCTCCCTGGGCAATCCTACGCCCTTAAGAATTGCTAATGCTTTTTGTTTTCAGCTTCTGATTAGCGCGCTTACTCCCAAAACTCACCGAAAACAACGATTCCAGGATAGTCTGGACGGGACTCTGTTGTTTTTCGGCTCAAACAGTTGTCCGTGCGCGCGCATCTGCTGAAAACTTAAAAAGCAAAGCAATTCTATAAGGGCTAAATTGTCCTACAGGAAGGAATGTCTTTCTAAATTTTTGTCAGATTGTAAATTTCAGGAACTTTCGCTTTTTACAGAAAATTAGGAATCCTGCTTTTTCATGCCGCACATGATGAAAGCGCTTCATAGGGGAAGATATTTTTTATTTCCTTAAATTTGGCTACGATTGGCTGTGAATAGTAACGAACGGACGTGAATAATACCAAGCAACAACTATTCCCCACTATCTAAATAAGAAAAAATATCTTCTGTCCGAAATCCTTTCCGGTAAAGCTTTGCTGCCAGTTTTTGCTTCTCCTGGTAAGAAAGTTCTTCTGCATTCTTTTCTTTTAAAAGCTTTCTAAGTTCTTTTTTCAGCGCCAAAGAATCATCCCATCCAATGCTTTCCAGCGCAATCTCAATATATTCCTCTGGCACATGGCGCTTCTGTAAATCAATACGGATTCGCTGGATGCTGCGCGTTTCACTGTAAATTTCAGCAAAACGCGTTGCATAGCGTAAATCATCTATATAATGAAAGCTTTCAACATACGCCACGGCATCCTCAATCACTTCCTGCTCAAATCCCGCCCTGCCCAGCCGGTCACACAATTCCCATTTTGTACGGTCATTATGCGTAAGCAGTGCCATTGCCTTTTTCCTGCCCAGCAGAAAGCGTTCCTCTATCTCCATTAATTAACCCTCTGCTTCTGGAGAAGCCGCCGCTTCTGCATCTGTTTCCGGCGTTTCTTCTGCCGTTGCCTTTGCCGCGCGCGGCCTCCTTACAGGCTTTGGTTCCTCTGCCGCTGCTGCTTCCGTTTCCTCTGCGGTATGGTTAAAATACTTGTCACGCACCTTCTGCTCAACCTCTGCTAAAACTTCTGGATGCTCTTTCAGGTAATTCTTTGCATTTTCACGGCCTTGCCCGATTTTATTTTCATTATAGGCATACCATGCGCCGCTCTTTATAATAATGTTTTCATCTGCCGCCAAATCCAGTATTTCGCCTTCCCTGGATATCCCTTCTCCAAAAATAATATCTACCTCGGCTGAACGGAATGGAGGGGCAACCTTATTTTTCACCACTTTTATCTTTGTACGGTTTCCAATCGGCTCACCATCTTTTTTAATCTGTTCTCCCCTGCGTACCTCCAAACGGACAGAAGAATAATATTTTAACGCACGCCCTCCGGTTGTCGTCTCCGGGTTTCCAAACATCACCCCGACTTTTTCACGGAGCTGGTTAATAAATATAACGCTGCAGCTTGTTTTTCCAATAATGCCAGTCAGCTTACGGAGTGCCTGCGACATCAGGCGCGCCTGAAGGCCCACGTGGCTGTCGCCCATTTCTCCCTCAATCTCTGCCTTTGGCACCAAAGCTGCCACAGAATCTACTATTACAATGTCTATCGCTGTAGAACGCACCATAGTCTCTGCAATCTCTAACGCCTGCTCACCAGTATCCGGCTGTGAAATATATAAATTGTCAATATCCACGCCAATATTCTTTGCATAAACCGGATCCAACGCATGTTCAGCGTCAATAAACCCTGCAATGCCGCCCTGTTTCTGAACTTCTGCAACCATATGGAGCGCTACCGTTGTCTTACCGCCTGACTCAGGCCCATAAATCTCAATTACCCTTCCCTTTGGGATACCGCCTACGCCAAGCGCTAAATCAAGTCCCAGCGAGCCAGAAGGGACAGATTCCACATTCAGATGAAGGTTATCCCCAAGCTTCATTACAGAACCCTTCCCATATTGCTTCTCAATCTGTGCTACTGCCGCCTCTAACGCTTTCTTTTTATTTTCTTCAACTTTTACTTCTTTCGCCATATTCCCTGCATCCTTTCCAGCGCCTGCCCAAAATACACTCCAGGCACGCCTAAAGCAAACAAATGTTCCGAACATATAATAAGCTTTTTCTGCCAATCTGTCAATATGTTTTTATACCTGACTATTAGTTTACTCCATAAATTACATATGTCAATATTAACCCTGCACAAATTTATACAAAAAAATTCTACATATTTACTATTTATAGCTGCTCTACATCTTTAATTCTCGGTATTTCTGTGTATAATGAACCACATCATTTTTTGTTATCAGGCGGTATTTATTTAAATCATAAATTGTTGTTACAAATTCGTTCCCGGGAATCGGTGCATCCAGCAAAGCATCCAAAGTCTTTTTAATCTGTTCACGGTATTCATCTAAAGTAATCACCATATTTTTACAGAGAAGGCTATAACGGTACAATTCTTTAAAATATTCATTAAAATGCTTTGAAGCAATTACCTGGTCATCCACCAAAAATGCAACTCCTGGCAGCAAAACCTTCCTGAGGTTTGCCACAGATGAATTTGTCAGATAAATCCCCGGCTCAATCCGGAACGTATTTTTCCTCACTTCCAGCTCCCCATTTTTTGAACCTTCTGAATACGCCGGCAAATACGGCTGGAACATCTTGGAAATAAATGACGAATATTTGAATAACTGATAATCCTTTTCCTTATCCGCCGGGACATTTTTCACCAGAAGAATACTCTGGATATCTGACAAAGGCACTTCAAATTCCTCTGCACGTCCTGTCAATACCATAAAGTGCAGCATTTTGTCTGTCCGCCACATAAATGCCGGCGCCTGCTCTATTTTCTTTGTAGGATAACTGTCAATCATTACCTTAACATGTACCTGGTTTACTTTATGGTCCTTCATAATCTTTTTCAGCTTCTTTGCATTTAAAGAGGAAAGATACTGTGACTTTTCCCGTTCCCGCTCTTTTCTTGTCTTTTCCTTTGGTGCTGCCTCTTCCTCTTTTTTTTCCTTCTGCTGCTTGTCCTCAATTACTTTTTCTTCCTGTTCCTCTTTTTGCTTTGGGGCTTTCTTTCCCTTCGGTTTTTTCTCCCTTTTTAAATCATTTAAAGAAACTGACTGTGAAAGAATCAGCCCAACAAGCCCAACAAGTACGCCTCCCAGCCCAAGATAGGGAATCCCCATAATGATTCCCGCCATTAACAAAAAAACCGCACTGACGCCTAAAATAAAAACTGACCATAAAAATATTTTTGTCTTTGCATTACCATGAAGCATACTGTTTAAAATTTTCTCCAGCATCAGCGAAGCCTCCTTCCTTCGTAATGTTCAAACGCCTCCATGCAACGCATAATGGATTCATATTGCGACTCTTCATCCCCATCTTCTAGCACAATATCCAAAGCAACTGCAATATTATTTAACATCCTCTCATTAAGATACGGTTTTAACCCAATAAAAATCTGTCTTTTTTCACGGAACCCTTCTGCATCCAATAGCTGCAAAAGGCCTCTTTGCGCAATCTCCTCTTCTGTGATTTTCTGATCCAAATAACGCTGCGGCTGCCCACTTTTTAACGCCTTAACTAAAATTTCATCACTGACCTCTTCTGCCCCTTTTAACACTTCCCTATTCTCTTGTGCTATCCAACCAGTCTTTTTATCTGCTTCGCCTGTCCCTGCCGGAATCGAATTATTGCCAAAAGCCGGTTTTACCTGTTCCTTTTCTGCCACTTCAAACACTACTTTTTCAAACCGCCAGCTTTGCTTTGCATCTGGATACTTCCCTTTATCCACTTCGCTAGTAAATTCTTCCAAATCCCTCACCCAGCAGTCAAAAGGTTCATACATCGCCTGATAAACTACTTTCTCTTTTAATGAACTGCTGTCCTTTGCGAGCATTTTAACCTGATAAAGCTGCCCTTTAAAATGCCGGTAAAATTCCCCGGCCGCCGGTCTCTGCCTCTTCATTTCCTCACCCCATTTCTGTAAGTGGATTTTACATGTTACGTTTCACGGCTATACTTTTACATATGATAGCCCCTCTGCCTACGGCATAGGATATTGCTTATACAGCCTTTAAACATATGCCTTTTCAACTTTAATCACGGAATAATGGTTGGGATATTTTTCCAAAACCCTCTCCTGGACTTCCCTGCGGATTTCATCATCCGTCATCCCAAACTCCTGCGGCAGCACAATATCAAATATCAAGTTCGTCCTGGATTCCCCTGTTACCATACGGAAATCATGGATTGTCAGTTCTTTGTCAATTGACTTGACTATTTGGGCAACCTCCTGCCGCATAGCATTCACCGCTTCATTCTTAGACTCAACTGGATCCATATGGATTACGCAATCACATTGCAGTTCATGTTCTAATTCCATTTCAATATGGTCAATAATTTCATGGAGTTTAAAAACATCCTCATCCCCAGGCACTTCTGCATGGAGGGAAATCATAACCCTTCCTGGGCCATAATCATGGACAATCATATCATGGAGACCAACAATTTTATCATGCGACAGGACAATTTCCCTGATGCGCTTTATAAACTCATCATCAGGCCTCCCGCCAAGCAAAGGGCTTACGGTTTCCTTCGCCGCCTGGTATCCTGCCCATAGGATAAACAAGGCAACCAACATACCGCAGTACCCATCAATATTAATCCCTGTCATCTCCATAAATCCCATGGCAAGCAGGACAACCGTAGTTGCAACAGCATCACTCAGGCTGTCTACTGCTGTGGCACGCATTGCAGAAGAATTAATTTTTTTCCCAACCCTGTAATTATACGCCGCCATATATAATTTTATTAAAACAGATATCACCAAAATTATGATTGCTGCTGTTTCTGTTGTCACATCTTTTGGATGCAGGATTTTTTCCAACGAACTACGCGCCAGTTCAAATCCCATCAAGATAATCGAAATCGCTACGATTAATCCAGAAATATACTCAAACCGCCCATGCCCAAAGGGATGCTCCTTATCCGGCTTCATCTCTGCAAATTTAAAACCTGCCAGGGTAATCACGGAAGAACCGGCATCAGAAAGGTTATTAAATGCATCTGCGGTGATTGCAACAGAACCTGTGATAACCCCAGCAAATATCTTAATACCAAATAGAGCCATATTCAAGGCAACGCCAAACGCACTGCAAAAAACACCATAAAAACGCCGTACCTCCGGCTTATCAAATTGATTCGCATCTTTAATAAAAATCCTGCCAAGCAATGTTATCATCTTTTAATTAATTTCTCACCTTTCACACATTTCACAAACTTTCATTAAGATAGCGCATTCCAAACGTTTCCTCTGGATTTTGCAGGAAAGCTCATACGCCTTATGGATATCCCCATTATAAATATAATTATTCGCATTACACCCGCCACTGCAATAAAACTTTGCCCAACAGTCCTGGCACGCCGGTTTGGAATAGACATGCGCACCAGCAAACTCTTTTTTAATCTCCTCTGAAAAAGTCCCGTCTGCCAGATTTCCCATTTTGTATTCTTCAAGCCCAACAAATTGGTGGCATGGGTAAATATCCCCATCCGGCGTAACAGACACATATTCATTCCCGCTCCCACAGCCGCGCAGGCGTTTTACTACGCATGGTCCTTGGTCTAAATCAATCATAAAATGGAAAAAGTTTATAAAACCACCCTTTTTCTTAACCTCTGAAAGCCTTTCCACCAATTTTCCATATTCTTGGTAAATCTGCTCTAGGTCTGCTTCAGTAAGCGCATATTCTATTTCTGGTTTTTCCATTACCGGTTCTACTGAAATCTGGTCAAACCCTGCTTCATAAATATGCATTACATCTTCTGAAAAATCTAAATTATATTTTGTATAGGTCCCTCGTACGTAGTATTCCTTATCACCACGTTTTTCTACCAATTTTTTAAAATTTGGTAGAATTTTATCATAAGAGCCACTCCCATCCGCACGGATCCGCATACGGTCGTTCACTTCTTTCCGCCCGTCAAGCGATAGTACTACATTATGCATTTCCTGATTAATAAAATCAATATTATCGTCATTTAAAAGCATTCCATTTGTAGTAATTGTAAAATCAAAATGCTTCCCATATTCTTTTTCTTTCCTTCTCGCATAGGCAACAATTTCTTTCACCACCTCAAAATTCATCAATGGCTCGCCGCCAAAAAAATCAACGTCCAGCCTATCCCTGCCAACAGATTTTTCCAATAAAAAATCAATTGCTGCCTTTCCTGTCTCTAATGGCATCAGCTTACGCCCTGTGCCGAAATCACCAGTCGAAGCAAAACAATACTTACAGCGGAGATTGCAATCATGCGCGATATGCAGGCACATTGACTTAATTGGCGAGACAACTGAAGCCTCTGCATATTTTTCATAAACGTCTTCACTGTAAAGCAGTTTTTCCTCATACAGGGAATATATTTCCATATAAGCTTCTTTGATTTCTTCTATATCATACTGCCCTGCAAATTTTTCTATTACTTCCTGCGGGCATTTTTTTTCAAAAGGCGGTTTCACCTCATCCAGCAAATCATATGTGATATCATCAACCAAATGTACGCCGCCGCTGTTAACATCCAATAAAATATTTAAATCTTTTGCTTTGAACTTATGTATCACTGTTTTTATCCTCCAAACACAATCCTGCCAAACATGGGAATGGCTGTTATAAGATATCTCATAACAGCCATTCTGCTTCTGCCTTCAATCATTAATGAAACGTTACTATTCACATTTGTTGGCAGTTTTACTTATTTTCTTCATTTGCACACTTCTGGTTCCCAACAGTACATGAAGTCTTACAAGCTGACTGGCAAGATGCCTGGCATTTACCACATCCGCCTTTTTTTGCTGTTGCGCTTAAGTTTGCCTTATTCATTGTTTTAATATGTTTCATTTTATCTTCCTCCATTTTAAAAATTTTATTTTCAATTCCTGTTTCCCTTTTGCACCCGTACATTACATTTTACCACATTTTCATAAAAAAACAACCTTTTCTCCAAAAACTACCAACATATTTTCCTGAAAGCTTCACATAATAATACCAAGATAAGCAATCGCTTATCGGCACCGGCAGATATCAATCCTTATCATGCTTTATATGAGAGGAATTAAATCAACTGGTGAAACGAAAAAGGAGGATAAAAATAATGACAAACAATCAGAGTTCAAGAATGGAAGTTCCACAGGCAAAAGAGGCAATGGATAAGTTTAAAATGGAGGTAGCCAACGAACTTGGCGTGCCACTCAAAAACGGCGGTTACAATGGTGATTTAACATCTGCACAGAATGGCAGCGTTGGTGGGGAAATGGTAAGGCAGATGATTAAGCGCCAGGAAGAAGAAATGTCTGGAAGATAGTCTGTCCATTTTCTAGAAGAATGATTCCTTTTTAGAATTTATCTGAAAAGGAAAGACTGCCCCCTGCATAGCCAGGAGGCAGTCTTTTTCAATTATGTGAAAATGTACTGCAATACACTTTCTATTGTTATTTTTGCTTAAAATTCTACGAATTTACCTTCTGCTTTATCATTAATTACATAGTAAGCCCTTCTTGCTTCTAAATTAATATAAACACGCAAAGACTTAATAGAAGAAATACGGTGCCCTTCATTTTTATAAGCTTCCTGGATACGTTCAATTATCCCTTCTGTAAGAATCTGCTCATGGTTATATTCAAAATAAACTTCATGTACCATTTCTTTTTCTGCTTTCTTGGCAACCGTCTTCTTTACTGCAGGAGCTGCCTTCTTCTGTCCGGCTTTTCTGCCTCTTCTTCTTGCAGGTGCTTTTGCTTCTTCCTTAGCAGCAGGCTCTTCTGCCACAGGCTCTGCCTTCACAGCTTCTTCCTTTTTCACTTCTGCTGTAGCACTTTCTTTTACCTTGTCGTCATTCTTTACAGCTACTTCCTTTACAGCAGTTTTTGTTTCTTTTGCAACAGATGTTTCTTGTTTTTTTCCTCTTGGCATAGTTCTTCTCCTTTACCCAAATAAAAACTATTTTTATTTTGCTGTCATTGAAAGTATATAGCTTATTACTAAAAGTTTCAAGAGTTTTTTTTAAATTTGTTAGAATTGTACACTTCTTTATTGCTATTTACAGCTAATTTCAGAAAAAAAACAAACTTGTTGTGTTTACACAAAAGAAATTGTTTATGATATCGCATACAAAAAAAGAATCCTTTTTCAGATTCTTTTTTTGTAACTTTTCCCAAAATAATACTAAATTTTTTTCTTATGAAACGGAAATATTTTAACATTTCTTTCTATAAAAGACATTCCAAATTTATTTCATTTTTGGTTTAAAAACCAGCGATGCAAGATAACCAAAAATCAATGCGGTAGAAACGCCGACTGCACAAGAAGTAAACCCGCCTTTAAACAGCCCAATAAACCCTTCTTGGTTTACAGCTTCTTTTATCCCCTTCATTAAAGTATTCCCAAAACCAAGCAATGGGACTGTTGCGCCTGCCCCGGCCCATTCTGCAAAAGGCCCGTACCAGCCTACCGCCCCTAAAGCAGCTCCAGTACAGACAAGGATTACCATAATCCTTCCTGGCAGCAATTTTGTATTATCCATTAAAATCTGGACCAATACACAAATCATCCCACCTACTAAAAAAGCAATTAAATAATTCATATCCATTCCCCCTTTTAAAACCGTTCTAAAACAACACCATGTGCAATCCCTGGAACACTATTCCCTTCGTTAAAACTTACCTGTGATAAAAGGGCCCCCGTCGGGACAAATAATACCCTATTCCATTCTCCCCGTTCCAACATTTTCAAAATATATCCAGTCAGCATAACCGCGCTGCAGCCGCAGCCGCTCCCTCCCGCCTGGACATTTTGTTCCTCACCATAAATTTCAATCCCACAGTCCATATACTGTTTACGGATGTCATATCCTTTTGCTTCAACAAAATCAATTAAAATATCTTTTCCTACTTTTCCTAAATCCCCTGTAATAATTTTATCATAATACTCTGGCTTACACCCAAAATCAATCAGGTTCTGTACAATAACCTCCCCTGCCGCCGGCGCCATGCAAGCCCCCATGTTCATATTGTCCTTTACGCCATAATCCACAATTTTCCCGGTTGTAATCCCCTTTACTTTTACTTTTCCCTTTTCTGCCCTTGCACGTGCAGAAATCTGTTCTTTTTCCAGAATTTCTTCCTTCCTTATGGAACGGCTTAACACAACCGCCCCGCTCCCTGTCACCGTCCAGGTCGCCGCTTTTGGACGCTGGTTTCCATACCCCAAAGGAAAACGGAATTGCTTTTCTGCGCTTGCAAAATGACTGGAAGTAATTGCTACGACATGTTCTGCAAATCCCCCGTCTACTATCATCGCCGCAATGCCAAGCGATTCCCCCATAGTCGAACAGGCTCCATAAACGCCAAAAAGCGGGATATCCATTTCAGCCAGCCCAAAAGAAGACGCCATCAACTGCCCCAGCAAGTCGCCCGCCACCATATATCGGATATCTTTTTTTGTAATACCTGCATGGCGGATTGCCAAACTTGCAGCCTCTTCCTGAAGCTTCCCTTCTGCTTCTTCCCAAGTATCTCCCCCAACTTTAGGGTCTGTTTCAATTTTGTCAAAATATTCCCCATAAGGCCCTTCGCCTTCCTTTTCTCCTACAATGGATGCCGCCCCACTGATTACTGGAGGATTTTTAAAACAAATACTCTGTTTTCCAATTTGTTTACAACTCATATCAAAGCCCTCGCCTTTCTATAAATTACTTTTCTTACTATCATTCCCATGTGCAAAACCAGACGCATTCTAATTTCCTAGCTTTGTCCTGCTTTCATAATTCCATATTTAGTATTCGTTTCTTTTCCTGCTGCTATTCAAAAAAAGCTGTACATGAAGTTTTTTTCAACTCCACATACAGCTTTTTTATTTTTTATATAATATCATCTACATCATTTAAGGATTCTTCATCCCCCAAATCCACTTTCTTTAACTTCCTGCGGTAGAAAATATCATAAAATACTGGAACAATAAATAATGTCATCAATGTTGCATATGCCAACCCGCCAATTGTCACAATCGCCATCCCCCGGCTTAAAGCCGCTGTAGAACCCTGGCTAAGCGCCAATGTAGACATTGCAAGGATTGTTGTCAGTGCAGTCATTAGAATTGGACGCATACGGGTTTTCCCCGTCTCTACCAATGCTTCCTTTTTTTCTATGCCACTCAGACGCAATTTATTGGCATAGTCAACAAATACAATACCATTATTTACCACGACGCCAGAAAGCACAAGGAATCCCATTAAAGCCATAACAGACAGCGGTTCCCCTGTAACCAGCAGGGCAAGAAGTCCGCCGGTAAATGCAAGCGGTATTGTCAAAAGAACGATAAACGGTGATAAAAGCCCCTGGAACTGCGCAACCATAATTAGGTAAATAAATATAATCGCTAAACCAATCATCAAAAGCATATTTTCGACCATTTCCATATTTGTCTCGCTTTCCCCCTGGATGGAAATATCATACCCAGAAGGCACGTCATATTGATTCACTTTTTTCTCTAAATCCCGGCTTAGCAGAGTTGCATTATAACCATCTTCAACACCAGCTTCTACCCTAACATAATTCACAAGATTTTCCCTGCTTAAAGAAGCCACCCCTTTGCTCTCCTGAATCTTTGCAAACTCTTTTAGTTTATGTTTTTTTGTCTTTGTCTTGCCTTCTTCATCTGTCGTAGTTACTTCAAACTCATAATCTTCCAAGTTTTCAGTATTTAACTCCTCCCTCTCGTCTATAATCTTAACATCATATTCTTCATCCCCAACCGTTAATGTAGTAGATTTTTTCTCTGTCGTAAGCTTTTTATTAAGTTCTGCGTACACCTGTGCAACGGTAAGTCCCAAACGCATTGCCTTATCTTTATTTACGCTGACATGGACCTCTTTATCCCCTTCCTCCTGTCCATTTGTAGGCTCTTCATACCCTTTTACTTCCTCAACCATCTTCATGACGTCTTCACTGATTTCTATTAACTTATCAATATCTTTCCCATAAATATTGACTTGAAGGCCAGAGCCCATCATACTGGACATATCCATATTGGAATCTGAAACAGAATATTCCTCGCACTTGTTATCTTGAAACACTTTTTCCATCTTTGCAGCAATTTCTTTATTCTGGTTTGCAAATTCCTCATCCAGAAGCACCATAAAAGAATAATTTTTATCAGCGCCGCTTCCTCCTAATGACATTGTCGCATTGCCCCTCATAGCGCCTACTGTCTTAACGCCTTTAATTTTCTGAATCTCCTCAGATATTTTATCTGCAAGCGCAAAATCTTCTTCTTCTGTTGACTCATAATCCATTGTCAGGCTGGCAGACAATTGTTCGCTTCCCATGTCAGGAATAAAGACAATCCCCATTTTTGTTACCTGCCAGATAGAAAATACCAGTAATACAACTGCCGCTGCAATCGGTACAATTTTAAAACGGAGGCAGAACCTTACAACCCTGTCATACCCTATAATTAACACATCAAAGAAACGGTGTTTTTTCTGTGATTCACTTTTCAGGAAAACGGAACCCATACAAGGTACAAGCGTTAACGCTACAATTAAACTTGCACTAAGGCTGTATCCAATCGTCAGGCACATATCCTGCATAATCTGGCGTGTAATGCCATCTGTAAATACGATTGGGAGGAATACGCAAATGGTAGTCAGCGTGGAAGAAAAAATAGCCCCTGCCACTTGATTTGCCCCCATTACCGCCGCCCTTGCCACTGAAACACCTTTATTCCTCAGACGGTAAATATTTTCAATTACAACAATAGAATTATCTACCAGCATCCCGACACCTAGCGCAAGCCCAGAGAGCGAAATAATATTTAACGTAATATTTGTAAAATACATTAAAACTACTGCAAATAATACACTAAGCGGTATGCTGAATGCCACTACAACCGTCGGCCTGACATCCCGCAGGAAAATTAGCAGGACAATAACAGCAAGCAATGCGCCCCACAAAAGGTTTGATAAAACCGAATCAACAATCAGTTCAATATAATCCCCTTGGTCCATCAGGTTTGTAAAACGCAAGCCAGAATATTCCTTTTCCAGCTCCCTTAGCTTCTCATTGCACCCTTTTGATACATCAGAAGTCCCAGCCGTACTTGCCTTGGAAATACTTAGCAGTACTGCGTCATTTCCATTGACACGTCCATACGATTCCGCAGAATTATCTACTACAGTTACCCTTGAAACATCCTCCAGCCGGATATCCCCAATATCATCAATTTTACACAGCACGGCATCCTTCATTGCATTGACGCTGCCATATTCATCCCCAACCTTAATCAGGTACTGTGTGCCATCTTCGCTAATATAACCTGCCGGCATAGAAAAGTTCTCTGCAGAAAGAATATTGGAAAGCTGCTCCATTGTCAGAAGCTGGTCTAAATTAGCATTTTTCAACGCTTCCTTTTTCGATTTTTCAAAGGATTCTTTTCCTGCCTTTATCTCCTCTTCACTTGCAGCCAAAGTTGACTCTGCACTGCTAATTTGCGCATTGGCCGTCCCAAAAGCTGCTGCCGCAGTTATTTTGCCCTGCTCTACCTGTTCATAATTATCTTCTGCTTCTTTAATTGCTTTTTCTACCTGCTTTAAGGCCTGCTTTGCCACAATAATCTCTGTCTTTAAATTCGCTAATGCCGTATCAATCTGCGGAATCCTTACTTCCACAATATCATACAATGACTTTAAACTCTTTTTCGTCATCTGCTTTGCGGCTTCGCCCTGTCCTTGGCTTTTTAATAACTCCTTATAAGCGTCAAGTTTTTCCGGATGGTCCAATGCATCTTTTACGCTTGTCGGAAGCTGTGCTAACTGCATTGCTGCCTGTTCCTTTGCCTGTTTTGCGGCTTCTCCTGCGGCGGCCTCTTTCAACGCAGCGCTGCCCTCACCAAGCTGCGCCAGATAGGTATCCACGTTTTCTGCTGTAACAGCCCCATCTATGCCTGCTGCTTCTAACTGTGCCTGCACCATTACCACCAGTACCTGGTTATAAATTACACTGTAAATCCCCTGGTATGCGGCGCCTCCTTCTTCCATGCTGTCACGGAGCGCTTTAAAGCCTGCATTCATCTGGTTATAAGCATCTACCACCTTATTTTTCTGATATGCTTCCTTCTCCATTTTCAATGCAGACTGCTTTGCCTGCAAACTTGTTAAATTAGAAACATAGGCTTCTTTCGTAGCAAGCGCCTGGTTCATCATTTTACTAAATTTAGCCAGTTCACTTGATTTCTCATTCTGCTGGTCTTCCAACTCCTTTTTTTGCGAGGAAAGCTGCTCTTTTCCCTCTTTCAGCTTTTTCTCTGCTTTATCCAACTCCCTTTTCGCTTTTGCCAGGGATTTATTTGTCTTTTCCAGGATTCTTGTGTTGACATCGTCTATCTTATCCTGGTCCAGGCAGACTTCAATTGACTTTTCCACAAGCCCAGATGCATTGACGCTTGCCACACCGTCCTGACGCTCCAGTTCTGGAACAATATTGTCCTCTATAAATTTAGAAAGCTCATATCCGCTCTTCCCTTCATAATCAACACTGGTCATCATCGTTGCCATCATATCCGCCGAAATCTGCATTAACATCGGCGTCCCCGCATTTTCAGGAAGAGGCACCTGATTTACGGCAGAAGATACTTTCACCATAGCGGCGTCCATATTTGTATCTTCTTCAAACTCTAATGACACAACACTCGAATTTTCCGCTGAAGAACTCGAAACATTTTTAACGCCATTTACTGTGCCCACAGCGCTTTCCATAATTTCAGTAATCTCCATCTCCACCTTTTCAGGCGACGCCCCTGGATATGTAGTAACCACAATCATATATGGCATATTCATATTAGGCAGGAAATCCGTCGTCATCTTAATAAAACTGACAGCGCCTAATACCAAAAGCATTACGACTGCAACCAAAACTACAAATGGCTTTTTCACACTAAACTTTGGCATTCTTTTTTCTCCTTTTCAATCGATACCACTCTGCTTACAGCAATCCCCAAACACACTCCAATAGATAATACTATTAAATATAGCATTAAACCCCGAAAAATCAAGGAAAGAGCGAAACGTTAAGAAAAAATTAAGAACTGATTGCAGTACTACCATTCTTATGCCCCTGCGTTTTAAATATACTTTCGCCAGCGCCCTCCCTGTACCATCTTTGAAAAGCTTCCTTCTGCTCAAAAAACCCCATCATTTCTCTAGTCAGGCTGATTCCATCATTATGCGCTGGCATCATTTCCCTGCTAAACCACTCCGCCGACGCCAGTTCTTCTTGATCCAGCATAATTTCCCCGTCTCCATCCAACTCCGCAAAATATCCAAGCAAAAGGTTGCTGTCCACTCCCCAGGGCTGGCTTTTATAATATTTAATATGTTTTACCTTTAACCCAACCTCTTCCATAACTTCCCGCTGTACGGTCTGCTCTGATGTTTCCCCAAATTCCACAAATCCAGCTAAGAGCGCATATTTCTTATATTCCCGGCCTGCATACTTAGACATTAATATTTTATCCTGATGCACCACTCCTACAATCACTGCTGGGGCAACTTTCGGAAAAACAGTATTTTTGCATTCCTGGCAAAAAAGCATCCTCTGTTCTTTGCTATGTATCATCTCTTTCCCACACCGCCCACAAAAACGGTTGTCCCGATACCACTCATAAAGCTGGAAAGCTCCCATAACCGCAAAACAGATTTCCTTTGATTCCATCTGCCTAAGCCCTGAAATATTTTCCCAGCTATATCCCTCAATCCCCCATAACTGTTCTTCCCTACCAGCAAATTTTTTTAAAAAATATTCATTGCTATCAATTGAAAAAATATACTGGTACTCCTTTTTTTCTCCAGAAACCTTTGCTGCATCCGCCAAAAGCAATTCACCATATTCTGGTAAGTATAATGTATTGTCCTGATTCCGCTTAATCAAAACCATTCTTCCTGAAAATAAAATAACTTTACTTTGGCTTCCTGCTTCTTTTTGCCTGAACTCATTATAAAATATTTTCGGCTCAATATCTTGTATCATAATTTGTACCAAGCCTCAAGTGAAAATGCTTGCATTTTCATTTGAGGCGCAAACACAAAGATTGAATGATATGTGTTTGCATTTTATCCTTTCTTCTTTTTTCTTCACCCTTAAGTACACAGTACACTAAAACTTAAAGCTATTACTCCAGTTATTATTACTAAGGCGGTTAAATATCGAACGAATTTTACGCAGAATAAATTTCTATCTGCAAGGCGGAAGATTGAGCTGTAGCGAGTGCTACAGCGATTGATAACAACGCAGCAGATAAAAATTTAGGCAAGTAAAACGTCGGTATTTAACCACCTTAGTAAAAAATGTCGTAATAACTTTTCGCCAGATAAATGTCACTATGCAAAAGAACTTTCAGTTCCTCGCAAGTATTTCGTTTGACTCATAGTGTACATAAGAATACAACATCTTTTTACATCCTATTATACATACCAAAAAGACAATCGCAATATAATACCTAGAGCGTGTTAGAAAATTCATTCCAGGAACTTTTCGTTCCTTACAATCTGAACTCCCCACTTTGCGCTATATTTGCTCCAAATATAGGAGATGTAGCAGGTTATATTAACTAAATTAGAGGAAATACAGCGCAAAGCGGGAAATGTAAATTTAAGAAAATTATTAAGGAATATCCAGACGACTTCTTTATCTTCAACCCCTCCCATCCAATACTGAGATTTCAATTTTCCAGCGCCCCTTGGAATGGTTATCATTTCTTCTAAATTCCATTTCCCCAGCTCTATATTGATAACCCATTGGAATTATATTCCTTTTTTCCCTTTTTCCACACAGAGGTTTCTTTTTTCCATCTCCTCGCTGTCTTCTATCCAGCCATAGTTGTCTGGGTGAAAATATTACTATTTCAATCCACGCTCCCACAAGGGGAGCGACCTATGCAACAAAAATTATGCCTTGATTATACAAAATTTCAATCCACGCTCCCACAAGGGGAGCGACGATGTGTACGATTTGGAAGAAGATGAATATACAATTTCAATCCACGCTCCCACAAGGATAGTCTCTCGGATTCTCCAGCCCTTATTTTCTGCGGCTTTCAAATTCGGT
>CAJUJR010000064.1 GCA_910586605.1 uncultured Lachnospiraceae bacterium
CAAGGGGAAGAGATTTTTTATTGAGATCTGGCTACAATTGGCTGTGAATAGTAACCCAATCATCAAATACAGGCGATGCAAGGCGCACCACAAAAAAAGCATTATCCAAATCAATGAATAATGCTTTTAAATTATTTCTCATTTCAGCTTTTATAACCGCCTATGCACCAAAAGAATCTTTTCCATCCCTACAGCATTGCATCCGCAAGTTTTTCCAGTTCTGGAATATCAGAATCTTTTAATGTAGAACGGATTGTAACCACCGGTTCAACAATGGTAACTTCTTTTAAGCCTTCTAAAATACCTTTCATACTCCTTGCTGCTGTAGGCGCCCAGGAACCATTTTCCAAAATCCCAACTTTACGCTTCTGGTAGGTCTTTGCCTGCAAGTGATGTAAGAAATCCTGCATACATGGGAACACACCTCCGTCATAACTTGCTGCCGCCACAATCATGCGGTCATAGCGGAATGCATCTTCAATTACCTCTGCCATATCTTCCCTTGCCAAGTCACTGACTACTACTTTCTCAGCCCCTTTATCCCGTAATATATCAGCAAGCTTATTTGCTGCCTCGGCTGTATTTCCATGGATGGAAGCATAAGCAATTAAAATTCCCTTGTCTTCCGGCTGATAACTGCTCCATGTATTATAAAGGCCCAGATAATATCCCAAATCTTCTTTTAATATCGGGCCATGTAGCGGGCAGATTGTTTCAATTTCAAGCCCAGACGCCTTCTTTAACAAAGTCTGCACCGGCGCGCCATATTTTCCTACAATATTAAAGTAATACCGACGTGCCTCACATGCCCAGTCATCTTCTTCCGTCTTTGACAATGCGCCAAATTTACCAAAACCATCTGCAGAAAATAAAATCTTTTCCTTACTTTCATAAGAAACCATAACCTCTGGCCAATGAACCATTGGAGCCATTACAAACGTCAGTGTATGTTCACCTAAAGAAAGCGTATCGCCTTCTTTTACTGTCAGCATATGCCCTTCCAGCGGAATATCAAAAAACTGCGGCAGCATTGAAAATGTCTTTGCATTCCCCACCAGCGTTACCTCCGGGAAAAGCTCCACCAGCCTTGCAATGCTCCCTGCATGATCCGGTTCCAAATGCTGTACTACCAAATAATCAACCTTCCGGCCATCTAAAGCAGCCATCAGATTCTTTTCCCACTGCTCCATGCCGCGCTTATCAACAGTATCCATAACTGCTGTCTTTTCATCCAAAATAATATATGAATTATAGGATACTCCTTCCGGTACGACATACTGGCTCTCAAACAAATCAATTGTTGTGTCATCTACTCCAATATACTTTACTGCATCTGAAATTGTTACATCCATTATTATTTTCCTCCTTCGCTTTTTTGTTGGCATACCACTATGTAATAGTATAATTTTACATAACAAAAGAAGCTCTCCCGCCTCTGTTATCATCAATCGCCACAAAAAGCATTGTAACATAACCCCTGGTACAAAACAAGTATTTCTATCCTTTAAAAACCAGGACAACATTTACTTGCACCAGCCACATGAATGTAGTAATATATTTCCAGTGTAAAAATTTTTCAAACACACTCTAATACGATCATCCACCTATATTGCAAACAAGTTAATCATCAGATTGCAACCACACAGGTGAAGAAATTCAAAAGGGGGTATATATGAGACACCTGATTAGTCCACTTGATTTATCCGTTGAGGAACTGGAACATATCCTGTGCCTTGGGCAGGAAATTATGGAATCTCCCGAAAAATTTTCCCACATTTGTGAAGGGAAAAAATTAGCGACGCTATTTTATGAACCAAGCACACGGACACGCCTTAGTTTTGAAGCAGCAATGTTAAACTTAGGTGGTAAGGTGCTTGGTTTTTCTTCGGCCGATTCCAGTTCAGCGTCAAAAGGAGAAAGCGTTGCCGACACCATACGCGTTATCTCCTCATACGCCGATATCTGTGCGATGCGCCATCCAAAAGAAGGCGCTCCAACCGTTGCTGCTATGTACTCTGAAATCCCTGTTATCAATGCCGGGGACGGCGGGCACAACCACCCTACCCAGACCCTGACTGATTTGTTTACCATCAAAACTTTGATGGGGCGTCTTGGCAATATGACAGTTGGCATGTGTGGGGATTTAAAATTTGGCCGTACGGTACATTCACTGATAAATGCAATGGTACGTTATCCAAACGTACGTTTTGTATTGATTTCTCCACAAGAGCTGAAAATACCAGACTATCTACGCAAGGAAGTCCTGGACCAGAAAAATATTGAATATGTAGAAACAGACCAATTAGAGCAGAATATGCCAAAACTGGACATTCTCTATATGACGCGTGTCCAACGTGAACGCTTTTTCAACGAAGAAGATTACATCCGCTTAAAGGACAGTTTTATCCTGGACGCCAACAAAATGAAATATGCCAAAAAAGATATGTTTGTCCTGCATCCGCTTCCGCGTGTAAACGAGATTGCTACAGAAGTAGACAATGACCCACGCGCTGTCTATTTTAAACAGGCAAAATATGGCGTTTATGTCCGTATGGCACTGATTATGGCATTGCTTGGGCTTGACAAGGCAAAACTATAGGAGGGAAAGGATATGTTAAATATAGGCGTTTTAAATGAAGGCATTGTAATCGACCACATCCAGGCAGGCGGCGCCATGAAAATATATGAATACCTGAACCTGGAAAAGCTTGACTGCTCTGTGGCAATTATCAAAAATGCCCGCAGCAACAAAATGGGAAAAAAGGACATCATTAAAATTGAAGGCCCATTTGATATTGACTTAAATGTACTGGGCGTCCTGGACCATAAAATTACCATCAATATTATAAAGAATAATGAAATTGTGGAGAAAAAAGACCTTTCCCTACCGGAACGCGTCACCAACATTATCCGCTGTAAAAACCCACGTTGCATTACTTCCATTGAACAAGAACTTCCCCATACCTTTAAGCTGACAGACCGGGAAAAACGTATCTACCGCTGTATTTACTGTGAATCCAAATTTCGTGGGAAATAGCCCCTTCAAAAATGAATGCCAAAGATTCCAACTACGCTGCACATTAGGAGGATAAATATGTTCTTTCATCGAAAAAACCAAAAAGATTCTGCCAGGGAACTAGAAGAACAGCTTTCTTTAACCAAAGAGATTTTACAAAAAACAGAAGAGAAATTCTCTTTACTGGAAGATATTCTGCACAAAACAGAAAAAGAAGCAGCAGAGCAGGCCAGACAGATGGAAACCATAAATCTAAATATTGCCGGCCTTCAGGCATCCATCCAAAAACATGATATGGCAATTGAAGATTTACTGGATGAATGGGCAGAAAAACGCTCTGCCAAAGAAATGGCACAAAAACAATTATCAGATTACAGCCAAAGGGAAAAACGGCTCCTGGAACTTTTTGAGGCCTACCAGGAACAATTCTGGAACCTGAAACATTTTGCAGATTCTAAAGATACAGCCTGGGCAGAACAAATTGCATTGATGGAAAAAAACCTGGAACATTTCCGTCAGTTATGCGGCATCTGCATTATTGGGGAATGCGGCACAGAAATCAACTACGACCTTCACGAAGCCATAAAAGCAGTCAGTACCACCGACCCCTCAAAAGACAAAACAGTTGCCGCTATTTACTCATGTGGTTATATTTATAAAGGTACTGTAAAAAAGAAAGCACAGGTCAGCGCTTATCGCTTAGAAACAGAAGAAATTTAAAAAACTATTGAAAAAGGACAGGTGAAACTTTGGATACAATTATTGGAATAGATTTGGGTACTTCTACAACAGAAGCAGCCGTTATGCAAGATGGAAAACCTGTAATGGTTCTCAATCTGGAAAATGAAATCATTACCCCATCGGCAATAGGAATTGACAGCGCCGGTAACAGCATTGTAGGGGAAAAAGCCCGTGCGCAGTATCTGCTTTCCCCGGAAAATACTGTAATTGAAGTAAAACGTAAAATTGGCACAGGTGAAAAAATCAAATTAGGAAAGCAGAGTTTTACCCCTGTGGATCTGTCAGCAAAACTTTTAGAATATGTCAAAACATACGCATCTGAATATTTAGGAAGGGAAATTACACATGCTGTTATTTCCGTCCCGGCATATTTTAATGATATCCAGCGGCAGGAAACCGTCGAAGCAGGAACAAAAGCAGGATTAAGGGTAGAACGTATTTTAAACGAGCCGACAGCAGCCGCGTTAAGCTATGGTCTGGACCATATGGAGGAAGAAAGCCATATCCTTGTCTATGACCTTGGGGGAGGGACTTTTGACGTAACCCTCCTGGAGATGTTTGACGGCGTGCTGGAAGTGAAGGCAAGCAGCGGCGACAACCAGCTTGGCGGGAAAGATTTTGACGAAAAACTGATGGACTGGCTCATCTCAGAGTTTATGAAAAAAAATTCCGTTGATTTAAGAAAAGATACCTTTGCAATGGTAAAATTAAAGGAAGAAGCAGAACGCTGCAAAAAAGCATTAAGCACAGAAGACTCTTACCATATCCTGATACCTATGGTTACGGAAAAAAAGGGAGTACCCCTCGCCCTGGATGAAACAGTGACAAGGAAACACTTTGAAGAAATAACGCAGGAACTTATTGAAAGAACGCACCACCCGATAGATGTTGTCCTTTCAGACAGCGGAATCCTGCCTGATGAAATTGACAAAGTAATTTTGGCAGGCGGCTCTACCAGGATGCCGCTTGTGACAAAGGATATCAGGGAATACCTTAATATAGAAGCAGCACAGAGTTTAAACCCTGATTTTGCTGTTGCAGAGGGCGCAGCGATTCAGGCCGGGATTATCCAGGGAGTCTTTTCCCAGGAAGACAGCCTCATTATTACTGATGTAAACCCTTACACACTGGGTATCAGGGTAACGGATGGAATCACAGATAACAGAATGGACGTCATTATTCCAAGGAATGTCACAATCCCTGTAACACGCAGCCAGACTTACTACACCTATGCGGATTATCAGACAAGCGCCAATATTGAGGTTTACCAGGGGGAAAGCATGCTGGCAGACAGCAATCACTTCCTGGGAGACTTCATGATACATGACATCCCGCCCAAACGGGCTGGTGTGGAAAAAATCAATGTACAGTTTTCATATAATTTAAACGGCATGCTGCATGTAACCGCATCCATTCCAAGCACTGGCGCAGACGCTTCCATTTCCATCAATATGATGAAAAACGAAGAAACAGAAGAAGATGTCAGCCGTTGGAAAGAAGCCCCTTCTGCAAAACAATTCCGGACAGTTATCCGCCGTGCAGAACGGATGCTGAAAAGCCTTGAGACAGGCTCCTTCCCGACACTTGAGGAAGATATCAATGAAAACCTATATTTATTGAAGAAAGCAATCCTTGATGAAGACATCAATGCTGCAAAAGAAGCAGAACAGGAACTTCTGGATATACTAAACGATTGAAAGGAATACAATGGATACATATTATAAAATTCTTGGAATAACCCCTGAGGCATCCCAGACCGAAATCAAAAAAGCATATTTTAAAATGATACGGCAATATTCACCGGAATCAGACCCAGAACAGTTCCAGAAAATCCGGGAAGCCTATGAATACCTGAAAAAATCAGATAATATATCTATCGGGCCTGCATTTCCTATGCTCAGCGATCCGTCTGCCCAATATATGGCAGACCAGATTACACGTTCCCTTCAGGCCGGTGACTCCAAAACAGCCCGCGATACCTGTGAAAAAGCCTGGAAACTGTTCCCAGACAATATACAATTCCTGTACTATCTGATCCTTGCCCAGCGGGAATGTGGAAATACTGGAAAAGCAGTAAAGAATGCGGAAAAGCTGGCAGAAAGAGAACCAGAAAATAAATGGTTCCAAAAGGAACTGGCTATTTCCTATATGGCGCGTGGATTTACCAATAAAGCATATTTTGCATGTGAAAAAGCATATAATCTTGGCTGCAGGGATATTGACTTTATTTTAATCTATGCTTCAGAATGTTTTGACTATGGGGAGTATGATACCATCCTGTCAATCCTGCTTGAGGTTTCCCGGCAGGATAAAAAGTGGAACAAAGAGGAGCTTCCGGAAATCTTTGAAACCTATTTAATGCTGGCTAAGGTAAGCCAGGATAGGACAGAATATCTCCCGGAAATTACAGACAGGCTGGTTTTATTCCTAGAGCAATACCGCCTTTATATCCCGGAATATATCATGGAAATTTCCATAATATTCTCCAATATTTATATTAATTATATAGGGAATACAAAGTATTTTTCCAAATTAGGGCAGGCGTTCCCTACTTTGGAAAAAGCATGCAGGATGGAGGAAGAAAAAGAAATTGTCAGGCATCTGCTTTGGGAATATAACTTTTCTCTCGTAACAAATGATTCCCGCCTCAGCGCCACCATGAAACGTGCCTATGATGCATTTTACGGAATTGAAGGCCTCCATCCTGTTGTCCTTAAATTTGCACTGTTAGACACGAAACTCTGCATGATTGAGGAACGCCAGGAAATCCTAAAGCAGGCCAAAATAGTCAAAAAAGACTATCCTGACTTTTATGGAAAAATGCAGGATTTCTTCCAAACACTTGAATCAGGAAGCAACCTGCCCTACGTGAAAGAAAGCCTCTTAAAATCATACCGGAAAATTGAACCGGATTGCAGCGGCGGATTCTATTACAAAAACTATCCAAACGAAAGGCCAAAAGATAATGTCATCTATGGCGGGGACTATTTTGAACCTTATATACGCAACGCAAAAAAAATCGGCCGAAATGACCCCTGCCCTTGCGGCTCTGGAAAAAAATATAAACAATGCTGCATGAATAAATAAGGGCACCGCCTGCGCTGGTGCCCTATCAAAAAGCTTCGCTTTTTGTCAGAATACCACTACAATTACAGCAATTTCTTATAACTTAAATAAGGGCACCGCCTGCGCTGGTGCCCTATCAAAAAGCTTCGCTTTTTGTCAGAATACCACTACAATTACAGCAATTTCTTATAACTTAAATAAGGGCACCGCCTGCGCTGGTGCCCTATCAAAAAGCTTCGCTTTTTGTCAGAATACCACTACAATTACAGCAGTTTCTTATAACTTAAATAAGGGCACCGCCTGCGCTGGTGCCCTCTATCCTTTAAGATAACCCTGTAATCTTTCCGGTATCATCTACATCAATCCGCTCTGCCGCAGGATGAAGCGGCAGCCCTGGCATTGTCATAACCGTTCCTGTAATCGCCACTACAAAACCGGCCCCTGCTGATACATACACCTCACGTATCGTAACCGTAAAATCGGTCGGCCTTCCAAGCCTTTTCGGGTCGTCAGAAAGCGAATACTGGTTCTTTGCCATACACACCGGGGTATTGCCATAGCCAAGCTTTTCTAAGCGTGCAATTTCCTGCCCTGCCGTCGGGGCATACACTACTTCTGCCGCCCCATAGATTTCTTTTGCAATTGTTTCTATCTTTTCCTTTATGGACAAGCTGGTATCATACAATGGCTCAAACCGGCTTTCTTTCTGTTCCAATGTAGAAAGTACTTTATTGGCCAGCTCAATGCCGCCCTCCCCACCTTTTTCCCATACTTCTGAAAGGGCGAACTCACACCCGCGGCTTTCACAAAACTCCTTTACAAAAGCAAGCTCTGCATCACTGTCAGACACAAATCGGTTTAACGTAACGACACATGGGACTTTGTATTTTGCTACATTTTCTATATGCTTTTCCAAATTTACAATCCCTTTTTCCAACGCTTCCAGATTTTCAGCATTCAGCTCTTCTTTTGCCACGCCCCCATTGTACTTTAAGGCACGAACCGTTGCCACTAACACAATGGCGTCCGGCTTTAAGCCTCCAATGCGGCATTTAATGTCCAAAAACTTCTCCGCCCCCAAATCTGCGCCAAACCCTGCCTCTGTAATTACATAGTCCGCAAGCTTTAACGCTGTTTTTGTAGCGCGGACACTGTTGCAGCCATGCGCAATATTGGCAAATGGGCCACCGTGTACAAATGCCGGCGTATTTTCCACTGTCTGGATTAAATTTGGCTTAATGGCATCCTTTAATAATGCAGCCATAGCCCCTGTTGCATTCAGCTGCCCTGCTGTCACCGGCCGGCCTTCAAAATCATAGGCTGTGATAATCTTAGAAAGACGTTCTTTTAAATCTTTCATATTTTCAGCCAGGCACAGAATCGCCATAATTTCAGACGCCACAGAAATTATAAAATGGTCTTCCCTTACCACTCCATCTGCTTCCCTTCCAAGCCCCACAACGATATTGCGCAAAACCCTGTCATTCATATCTACACAGCGCTTCCAGACAATATGGTTAGTATCAATATTTAACGCATTCCCCTGCTTAATATGGTTATCAAGCATTGCCGCAAGAAGATTATTTGCTGAAGTAATCGCATGGAAATCCCCCGTAAAATGAAGGTTTAAATCCTCCATTGGGACGACCTGTGCATAGCCGCCTCCGGCTGCCCCGCCTTTTATACCAAAACACGGGCCAAGCGATGGCTCACGCAGCGCAATCGCCGCCTTTTTCCCCAGCTTTCCCATTGCTTCGCCAAGGCCGACTGTCGTCGTGGTCTTTCCTTCCCCGGCAGGAGTCGGGTTAATCGCCGTGACAAGGACTAATTTCCCGTCTTTGTTTTCTTTTACCTCTTCCCATAGTTCATCGGAAAGCTTCGCCTTATACTTTCCATAGTATTCCAAATCCTTTTCTTCAATCCCAAGCTGTCCCGCCACTTCACGGATAGGAAGAAGCTCTGCCTCCTGTGCAATCTCAATATCTGTTTTCATAATCCTCCTGCTCCTCCTTTTATTTTTCTGGTTAATTTTTCTGCCTGAGCGGTTAGTGGATAATTTATAGTTCCTCTTATAAGCCGCCAAAATAACTACGAATTATTCTTAACAGTTCCTTAGATGGTCAAAGAAAAACCCTGGTATAACCAAACTGGAATTTCCTCCCCAAAAGAATATTCTGCCATGTCATCCTGCTCAAAATTATACACTGTCACCGACTGCCGCTCACTATCCACCACCCAATATTCCCGGACTCCCGCAGAGCGGTATTTAAAAAGCTTTTTAAAGTAATCCATCGAACGGCTGGAAGGCGAAACAATTTCTATAATCCAGTCCGGCGCCCCGAAACACCCCCTGTCATCCAGCTTCCCCTTATCACAGACAACCGATATATCAGGCTCTACATAATTCTTGCTGTCCCTGTTTAAAAAAACTGCAAATGGCGCGATGTCCACCTCACATTCACCGCCATGAGAATCAATATAATCCGCAATTTTCCGATAGACTGCCCCTAAAAGCTGCTGGTGCTTCCTGCCTGGGGCCGCCATATAATAAATCTGCCCATCAATCAGTTCCGCACGCTCCCCCTCTGGAAGGGCATATATATCTTCCACTGTATAGGCTGCGTCCTCCTGCAATGCATTCATATCATTCACCTGCTTTCGCTTCCATTCCAGTATTATAACCTATCCTGCTAAAAATTACCATATATTATTATGATTCGGCAGCACTATTTCCCCATAAACTGCAGCAGCCACCTGACATAGTCCCTTACAACATTGCAGTCCGTAACCTGATACAGCATACGTGTTCCCACCATCTCTTCCAATTCATTAAAAATAAGCTTCCCATCCTTTCTTATGATAAAATCCAGTCCGGCAAGCCCCAGTATTTCTTTTTTAAACGCCCGAAGGAATTGTTTTACATAGCCCAGTTCCTGCCCTGAGAGTTTATAGCACGATGCCGAACCGCCCAGTGAAAAATTGGAACGGAAATCCTTTTTCCCCTGCCTGGCAACCGCCTGATACAGCTCTCCTCCTAAAATATAAACTCTAACGTCACGGCTGTCACTTTCTATTTTTTCCTGCAAAATACACTCTTTCCCCTGGAATAGTAACAGGGCATGATACAATTCTTTCCAGGCCTCCTGCCCTTTCTTCCCGGCCTCTCCATATGGGCAGAACAGCTCCGTTACCTCGCTTCCACCATGCCCATCTACACTTTTTAAAATGCAGGAACCATCTCTTTTCCAAAAATCCTGCGCCTCGCAAAATATCCCCTTGTCCTGTGCAGCAGCCGCCCCTGTCCATTCAGCCAGCCGCTCCTTTGTAAGCAAGACAGAATCCGGCATCCACTTTTCTCTAAGAATCCCATCCGAAAGGTTTTCTTTAAGATACTGCAGCGTTTTCATTTTATGGTTGCCGATTTCTGTAATACAGGAACTATGCAATACCCTAACTCCCTTCCCTTCATACCAACGGCTGACCAAAGCATCCCTTGTACGGTTCAGCACGACATCAGGAAGCCCTTTCTTTTGATAGCTATTATACGGGATATATTCAAAAGAAATGCTGCACTGCTTCCCTTCCTCATAAAACATCCTGATAAACTCCCGATTCCTGGCAGCTTCTTCCTCCCGGTAAACCAAATATC
The DNA here is from genome assembly GCA_910586605.1 of uncultured Lachnospiraceae bacterium. Lineage (GTDB taxonomy): Bacteria > Bacillota > Clostridia > Lachnospirales > Lachnospiraceae > Butyribacter. Next base: position 10,473 of record CAJUJR010000064.1, read on the forward strand.
CCTTCACAAATCCCTCCACCTAAAACATCTTAAAATATGGTTAAACACCTCATACCAGCCTGTCCTTGATATGCTCCATAATATATTCCGCTGTATTCACGCCAGTACAGGTATAAATATTTTTAAAATGCGCATTAGAATTTACTTCGCAGACCACATCAGCCTGTTCCCCGGTAAATAATAAATCCACCCCCGCAAAATCAAGCCCCAAAACCCTGGCAGTGCGCACCGCTAAAGAACACTCTTCCTCCGTTGGAAAATACTGCTCCATCTGCCCTCCATTCGAAATATTTGCCCGGAAATCACTTTCTGAAAAACGGTACATCGCCGCTATTACCTTATCCCCGACAACCTGCAGCCTTACATCCCGTCCGCTGCTTTCTTTCTGATACCACTGGTATAGAAACGGCTTCCCTGCCAGCTTTCTTGTAATCTTCCCTGCCTCTTCTTTTGTAGCTGCAAGATACACCTGCTGCCCAAAAGAACCATAGCATTCCTTTATAACGACAGGAAGCCCCAGGGCGGAAAGGACCGGGGCTAAAAAACCAATATCCGTATATCCGACATTCGGATAGGTCATTGGCGCTGCAATTGTGGGGAGGATTGGTATTTCCTCCCCTCTTGCACAGGACTGGTTCCACTCCCAAAGCTTTTGGTACGTCTCATATTTATTATCACAAACTGCAATGGAATCCAGTGAATTAAAAACCGGGACATTTTGTTCCCTGCAAAAAAACTGCAGCATATTCCCTAATGGAATATCCTTATCCCAATATATGACAAAGTCATTTTCCAAAGCAACTGCTTCCACCCTTTGTTTCAGTTCTGTGCCCGCCGATACCTTTTTACTGCAAAGCGGAAAAAGCAAATCAGAATTGCTAAGAAATGCCAAATCCATGCCGCACTTTTCTGCTGCCGCTTTCAGCCATCCATAGTGTTCTGTAAACTTCTTTGTCCTTAAAAAAGCATTGGCCACCAACACGCCGCGGTATTTTTTTTTCTGCATTATATCTCACCTGTCGCAACTGTTTCTGCTTCCATCTCCCGCACCATAGATTCCATTTCTTCCTCCGGCACCCCGTTTGCGCCTCCTGAAAGCATCTGCTCAAACTCTTCCATTGTCATCAGTACTTTACGTGGTTTTGTCCCTTCTGCCGGTCCTACCACGCCAGCCTTATTTAACTGGTCAATAATCCGGCCAGCACGGTTAAACCCAATGGAAAAACGTCTCTGGAGCTGCCCGGCTGCCGCACGGTCTGACTCAATCACAAATCTTCCTGCATCTTCAAAATATTCATCATGGTCTGACTGCGTTTTTTTCTCCTGAACTTCTTCTTCCTTTGGCTCTTCAATAATTTCTGTTACGGAATGGTTATATTCTGGAGTTTCATTATTGCTGCGTAAAAATTCAACAACATTGCTAACCTCATTATCTGACACAAATGCACCTTGTACACGCACCGGCTCCGAGTAGCCGGAAGGGAAAAACAACATATCCCCTTTTCCAAGCAGCTTTTCTGCCCCTCCCTTATCCAGGATTGTCCTGGAATCAATAACAGAAGATACAGAAAAAGCAATACGGGAAGGTATGTTTGCCTTAATCACGCCAGTAATAACATTTACAGACGGCCTCTGTGTTGCAAGCACAAGATGGATTCCAGCCGCCCTTGCAAGCTGTGCTAAACGGCAGACTGCATCCTCCACTTCTTTTGAAGCTACCATCATTAAATCGGCAAACTCGTCCACAATTACAACAAGGTAAGGCATCCTTGCATAACCTGCCTCTGCTGCATTGTCAAAATCTTTAATTTTCTCATTATATCCGGCAATATTGCGTACCCCAAGTTCTTTAAATTTATTATACCTGTCCATCATTTCCCTTACTGCCCAGTTCAAAGCCGCTGCTGCTTCTTTTGGGTCGGTTACGACAGGGCAGAACAGATGGGGAATCCCATTATATACGCTTAACTCCACAACTTTCGGGTCAATCATAATTAGTTTCACATCCTTTGGGTCTGCCTTATATAAAATACTCATAATCAACGTATTGATACAGACAGATTTACCAGAACCTGTCGCCCCAGCAATCAAAAGATGCGGCATCTTTGCAATATCTGCCATAATTACTTTTCCTGCAATATCTTTCCCAACAGCAAATGCCATAGCTGATTTAGAACTGCTAAATGTGTCCCCTTCCAACAATTCACGGAAAAAAACTGGACTTGGCACAGGATTTGGAATCTCAATCCCAACTGCTGCCTTTCCTGGGATTGGCGCTTCTATCCTGATGCTTGCCGCCGCCAGGCTTAGCCTTAAATCATCTGCAAGGTTTGTAATCTTATTTACCCGCACCCCTTGCTCTGGAAAAAGCTCATAACGTGTAACAGCCGGCCCACAAGTAACCGCCCCCATATTGACATTTACATTAAAACTTTTCAAAGTCTCCTGCAATTTCAACGCTGTCGCACGGAGTTCTTCATCACTGACGCTCCCTTGCGCAGACTTTGGAAGGGATAAAAGCTGCAAGGATGGGAACTCATATGGTATTTCCTCTTCCACTGCAACTTTGCTCTCATTTAATGCATTAAATGTATCAGAAGCAGAGACATAATTATCACCCCCAATTTTCCCACCTGACGTGTGGACAGGATTGCCATGCGGCGTAACATCTGTCACCTCTTCTTTATGCACAAAAGAAGCCATTGGTTTTTGGGCGGGTTCTGCCTTTGCCTCTTCCGCAACAGGTTCTGCTTCTTCATAATTCAGCATTGACTCTTCTGTAATAGACAAATCCGGCATAAAAATATCTTCTGCATTTTCAGGTTCTGCAAAAAGCTGTGGTTTCTCCTTTTCCTCTGGAAACAATTCTGGTACCGCTTCTGGTTTTTCTGCAATCTCCCCTGTCTCTGGTTCCTCTTTTACAAGGCTGATAGGTTCTGTTTCTTCCTCTGGCTCTTTCTCTTCAAAAATATCTGGTGAAACAGGTTCTTCCTGCCCTGGTTTGGCAAAGTGCCCTTCCTCTGGCACAGGCGCTTCCATTTTACTTTCCAAAGATGCTACAGAAGGTTTTTTTGCTTCTTCAAACACCTCTTCTGCTGGTAAAAGGACTGCATTCCCCATTTTTTTCTTTTTCCGGAATTTTTCATTTAACTCATTTCGGTAAATCGGAATTTCCCCCGCCTTGTTTTGCACTTCTTTTGTTGCAATCTGCTCCTGCACAGCTTCTGCTATGCTATTTTCTTGCTGGCTGCCTGTCCCTTCTTGGTTTTCTGGCATCCCCTGCTTTTCAGCCGGTATTGCAAATGCCCTGCCGGCAGATTCCGCCTGTACAGGTTTTTCGGCCGCTTCCCTTGCTGCCTTGCTGGATTCTGCCAGGGGCTTTTCCATTCCCTGAAGGAAAGATGGCTTCATGCGTGCAGTACCACCCATTTTCCTCAAATCAAATGACTGCACCTTTGGAGCTTTTTTCATATCCCTTGGCTGGAAACGGCTGTGCTTTGACTCACGCCTTGTATTTGTAAAAACACGGTAAGAAGGTTCTTTATATTCCTCTTCCTGCCGGATTTCACCATATGCTTCCTCCATCTCCTGATGGTAAGCATTTCTTTTACGGATTTCCGCCATCATCTCTACGCCGTAAAAAATATAAAGGCAAAAAAACAGCAGGGCAAAAAGTATTACAGACGCCCCAATTTTGCCAATAACGGTTGAAAAAACCGCCGCAACTGCCCTTCCACATAATCCTCCATTAAACTTCCCCTTTGACATCACATCTGTAAACGTCAGATGCATGCATTCAAAATAATTCTGGTGCAGCACATGGTTGCTGGTATAGTACTCTGTGATAATCTGCTTCCCAAACAGCAAGTCTGTCAGCCCAAGCAAAGAAAGCATGCTTCCGCCAAACCCAAACAGCTTGCGTGGAACACGCCTGTCACCTTTGTTTACTGTATAAAACACATACCCCACCAGGCATGACAGTGGCAAAAACCAGGCAAACCAGCCAAATACGCCAAAAAACAAGCCGCCCACCACAGTCCCAAAGCCCCCGGCAAGCCCAAAATTGCACAAATAAAGGAGCACCGACACAAGTAAAATGGCAAAAATGGCAACTCCTGTTTTAAAAGCCAAATGGTCCTGATACTCATTTATTTCCTCTTCTGACTTTCCTGCCTTTGAAGGGATCCCTTTTTTTGCGGTTCTTTTGCCTCCTGCATGTTTTCCGGACGCAGGCTTTTTTGCGGCCTGACGGGACGCTGCCCTGGTTCCCTGCTTCGCCTGGTTTCCATCCACCTTCCTTGCCGTTGATTTATTTGAAACAGCCATAACCACATAATCTCCTATTAGATAAAATAATAACCTACTGCTACAAATCCAATAATAATACAATAAATTGAAAAATATTTATATTTCTTTCCCCGAATCAGGCGCATCATAAAGCAAATAGAAAGATAACCTACAATGGCAGAAATCACGGTAGCAACGATACATGCCGTAATGTCCTGATTTGAGAAATGGATCGACTCAAAATCCTTTAATTCCAGCACAACCGCCCCAAGCACCGCTGGAATTGACATAATAAAGGAATATTTCACTGCAAACCGTTTTTCAAAACCACACAAAATACAAGCTGTAATAGTTGTGCCAGAGCGTGAAATCCCCGGCATCGTTGCAAGTCCCTGTGCAAGCCCTACACAGCAGGCGTTCCCATAGCTTGCCTCCTTTGGCCGCTTTATGCCTTCATCTGCAAAATCAGCAATAAAAAGGAACATCGCTGTAATCAAAAGGCAGATTCCCGGAACCAGGATAATCCCGTTTGCCATCTTAATCATATCAGACAGCAAAATCCCAAGAATCCCTGTCGGAAAAGTAGAAACCAAAATAAGAACCACCATTTTCCGGTAAGAGCTTCTTACTACCTTCCGAAAATGGCATTTTTTCCTAAAACATTTCCGGAACAGCACCCCTATATTATAAAATATATCTCCTACAATATGTAACCCTTCTACAATCAGCCGCTTAATATCTTTCCAAAACGCAACAAAAATAGCAAGCAGCGTACCCAAGTGGAGCATTACGTCAAAAAACACACCGCCTCCTCCTAAATCAACCCCTAAAACTTCTTTTACAATAACCAAATGGCCGGAGCTGCTGATAGGAAGAAATTCTGCCGCCCCCTGTATTACCCCCAATATTACTGCTTTCCAAATTGGCATATTTAACACCCCTTATTCCTAAAAAAGCGCACCGCCCAGCTGGTGCGCCAACAACTACAATTCCCAACTGTTAAAACGCATAGCAAACCTATTATAGCCGTATTTGGAAAGAATTGCAAATCATTCAGGCAGGTTCCTGCTCCCAATCATCCGGCTTGTTACTATTCACAGCCAATCGTAGCCGGATCTCAATAAAAAATCTCTTCCCC
>CAJUJR010000065.1 GCA_910586605.1 uncultured Lachnospiraceae bacterium
ACCAAATAATTGGATGGCAATTAGAGAGTATCCGTTCATGCGTTTATTCTGTTATATAAGGAACACAGGCTTGTAAAAAATTGTACATTATGTACAATATTCCTGTGGGAATTTAGTAATGTTGCCCACAAAAATTTATTTTAAGGAGGAAAAAAGAAGCATGAAAAAATTTTACACAAAAAAACTGATTGCTTTTGTTTTGGCTTTGGCAATGGTGCTGACAGGCGGTTATGCGACAACATTGACGGGCACAGTTGCAAAAGCGGCAGCTAAAAAAGCAACGTTAAAGCTGAATCCGGCAAAGCTTTCCCTGACAGAAGGAAAGAAGAAGACAGTAAAAATTAAAAAGACAAATGTAAAGAAGATTTCTTCCCAGAAATGGACATCCAGCAAAAAGAGTGTGGCAGCCGTTTCTGCAAAAGGAGTGGTTACTGCAAAGAAGGCTGGAAAGGCAACAATTCAGTGTAAAGTAAAATATGTTGCAGCTGGTTCCAAGACAGCAAAGACAAAGACACTGAAATGTGCAGTGACAGTTAAAGCAAAGGCAGCACCATCAACCGAACCATCTGTGTCACCAACGCCTGCGGAGCCAACGGTTGACCCTAAAACACCATTGAATAAGGTTTTGGACGAAAAGGATATTACCTTGCGTATAGAATCCAATGATAAGTCCAATGTTGGTGAAGAAAGAGAAATTTCAATTGTTGGCGGCACTACAGAAACCATGAAGGTAAAAGATAATGGTACAATGAGGAAAGAACTTTCTTCCCAGTATCTTGCTGACCATGAGATGGGACTTGGAGCTAACCTGGGGAATACGATGGAAGCAACCCTTCCTATGGCTGACAGGGCTAAGGCTACAGAAGCAACTCAGTTTGAAGTGGCATGGGGGCAGCCGATTACTACACAGGCATATATAGACTGCTTACATTCTTATGGGATTAATACTCTCCGTATTCCGGTAGCATGGTCTAATATGGTATCAAATGATGGTACATATACAATTAATGAGAAGTATCTTGGGCGTGTAGAAGAAATTGTAAACTACGCCTTGAATGATGGAATGTATGTAATAATCAATGACCATTGGGATCTTGGATGGTGGGGGCAGTTCGGTGCTGCCAAGTTTGATGAAACCGGTAAAAAGAAGATAGCAGATGAGGCAAGACGTGCAGAGGCATGGAAGAAATATGAGGCATATTGGACTCAGATTTCCAGCCGTTTTAAAGATTATTCTGATCATCTGATATTTGAAGGTGCAAACGAAGAGTTAGGTTCCCGCTTAAATGATGCAATTTATCCGAATGGCTACTCTTCAGCGGATAATGAAGGGGACGAGAAGGTATCTGGTAATCTTACAAAAGAGGAACAGTATGAAGTGACAAATGCAATTAACCAGAAGTTTGTTACGTTGTACGCAGTACGGGAGGAAATAATACATCGCGCCATCTCTTGATTGCGGGATTTAATACGAATTTTGCAGATTCAGCAGATGAACGTTTTGTTATGCCGAAAGATCCTTCTAACCCTGATGTGAATAAGCTGTTTTTGTCTGTTCACTTCTACGATCCATCATATTTTTGCCTTGACCATGCGAATGGAAGTTATTCCGTTGGGGATCAGGCAAAAAATGTAGAAACATTTAAAGTGCTTCAAAGGTTTGCAGATGAAGGATATGGAATTATCATAGGTGAATGCGGCATTGTAGAAACGACAGGCGTAGATGGCAGTTTAACACAGTGGCTACATGATACATTTACAGAAGCGTCAAAATATCATGCCGTACCAGTATTATGGGAAATCAGCAATTATTTTGACCGCAGTGCAGCAAAATTAAAGTTTAAGGATATTGCTGTTCTTTATAATACAATTACGGGTGCAAATGGCGATACCAGCATGAGCAGGGTAAGCGGCAAGGTAGAAATTTCAGATATTGCTGAAATAGATGGAATGACTCCGGTATGGAGCTGGACAGGTAAATGGTATAAGAACGGTGGAGACAATATTGTAGGTGATAATAAGTTTGAGGAAAATGGGGGAACAGTGGTAGTAAAGAAGGATGGTATGACAGATGATGATTTGTTAGCACAATTTGTACCACAATCCGAGGTTAAAGCCACCATTGCAGATGATGCCACTGCCTTAACCTTTAATACATGGGGATATCAGGCATTCCTTAAAATTGACACAAGTAAATATAAAGTTCCTGTGATTGCTTTTGATTTCCTGGAAGGGACAGATAACGAGGATAATGTAATGGATTTCAAGTATGGAGCTAATGCGGATAGTTCTGGTTCAGATACTTCTATTTCTGTGGATTATGCGAAATTCCACGGCAAGGGGATTGTATTGTCAGAAGCAAGTGGATATTCTGTGGAAAAGCCATGCATTTGCATTACTTTTGGTGGCAAGCCAATTGTTACAGGAATTCATATCTATGATTTAGGTTAATAAATGCACTTAGCTATTAATTTGTTGTAAAGACAAAAGAAAGGTAATTATAGCGATAATAAAAAGCGAGTATTCTGAAAATTGTAATGAATAGAAGGGTACTCGCTTCTATTATGTTATGGGAAATTAATGTAATCGTTATGGCATACTAATGGATGATTTTGGATGTGAGAAAAAGCAGTACCATTAAAAAAGATACTGCTTCCTTAGAAATATTTTATATGGATTTGTCAGGAGATTACTTTGCTGCAACTTCCAGTTTTTCATAATCTTCTGGCACAGTAAGGTTTAATGCTTTACAGTTTTCTTCGTTATACATTTTTGTAAACGTATCTGCAAATTCAATTTCCATATCGCCGGGTTTTTTATTGTTTACAAGGATTTCATATGCCATCTCACCGGTTTTACGGCCAATGCTGTAATAGCTGATGGAAAGTGTAGCGACACCTGCAGCGCAGAGACCTGCTTCGCCGGCAATTACAGGAATCCCGGCAGGGATTACAACATTCTTAATTGTTTCAGCGCTGGACGCCATAGTGTTATCTGTCGGAATATAAAGTACATCACATTCATTGCAAGCGGTTGTAGTAACTGTTTGGATTTCGTTGGAATCTGCGGCGGTATATTCTTTGTATTCGATTTTATCCTCATCCAGGGCTTTCATCATAACCTCGGATTGATAAGCAGAGTTTGGTTCAGAAGAGCAGTAAATAATGCCAACTTTCTTTACATTAGGATATAATTCTAAAATCATATCCTCCTGCTGCTCAATTGGGGCAAGGTCAGAAGTTCCAGATACATTGGTTCCTGTTTTGCCTGTCCAATCTTTCACATTTAATGCAGTGCCATAGTCAGTAATAGAAGTCCCTAGGATTGGGATGTCTGCAGTGGCCTGTGTTGCAGCCTGGAGCGCTCCAGTTGCATTTGCCATAATTAAATCTACATTGCTTGTAACAAACCCATTTGTAATGGTGGAGCAGTTTGTTGCTTCCCCTTGGGCATTTTGTTCATCAAATTCTACATTCCCTTCACCGAGTTTTTCTGTCAGGGCTTCTTTGAATCCTCTTGTAGCTTCATCTAATGCTTCATGTTCTACAAGCTGGCAAATTCCAATAGTGTATTTTTTAGATGTTGCATTAGAACCAGAGCTGGAAACGGAACCGGAACTGGAGCCAGAACCTGGGTCAGACCCGCAGGCAGTCAGGCTTGCTACTAAGGCAGCCGTTGTCAGTATGGATACAAGTTTTTTTGTAAGCTTCATAAATTCCTCCTTATATTGTTTGTTTAACTTCATGTACAGAGGCTATTATAGTTTCTGGCTTTTTTTATGTCAAGTACAAAAAGCACCAGAAATCACATGTATATGTATAGTGATTCTGGCGCTTTTTATATAATTGACTGTAAATAGCAACATTTTGCTTCCGATTGCTTCCACTGTTTCCGGATAAATTTTGTTAACTTCTTACTTCAACAGAACTGTCTTTTACAGATAAACCGATTTTGCCCTGTACACTGATTTCAAATTTTTCGGAAGGGCTATGAATGTTAAATATTGCTTTTGGCGAGGAAATCTCACAGTTTGCACTACCGCCCCATGCATTGGTGATTTCTTTGTCAAAGGTGACGGTTAATTTGATAGGTTTCCCAAGTTTGCCTTTAAGTGTTACATCAAAGTCAGTTTGTCCGGTTTCACCCCAGCTTTGTTCATTTTTTTTGGTGAAGCTTGCTGAAATTCCAGAACTGTCTGCATCGCCGCTAGCCATGTAGATGCCTTCAGCTGTAGTGTCTATTAAAGTTGCAACTGGTTTCTGGTATGTACTCATTACTCATCCACTCCTTTATTTTTTTTACTATTATCGCAGTAAATAGATGATTTGTAAAGACCATTTACGTTTTTTTCAGGGCAACAGCATATACTTTTTGATGATTCGATTGTCCGTCAATAGCGGTAATATAACATTTATTTTGTTACGATTCATAAAAAACTATCGACAGTAAGAAAATTACAAGGTATTATGATAGTAACAATTATGGTTCATGAAGTATAGAGTCTGGAGTGTGTTTGGAAATTGCTTTTTGCAAGATGTGTTTCGCGCTTTGTGGGAATGAATTTCCAAACATGCTCTAGCTCCCCATCTGGCTAGATTGTGAAAAACTGGAGGGGAATAATGGAGGGATTAGAGAGAATGAGGGGTAAGGCAGAGAATGCAGAACGGAAAGTAGAACGCCTTTCAGAACAGATTATGAAAGCGTTAGCCAGTACAATTGATGCAAAGGATAAATATACGAATGGGCATTCATTCCGGGTTGCAGAGTATGCAGAAGAAATGCTGCGCCGGTCTGGCGGTTCGTTTAAGGAGCAGGAAGAAGTTTATTATATGGGGCTTTTGCATGATATTGGGAAAATAGGGATTCCGGATAAAATTATACGAAAGACTTCCGGCTTGACAGAAGAAGAATATATTTTAATAAAGTCGCATCCTGTAATTGGTGCTAATATTTTAAAAAATATATCAGAAATCCCAGGGCTTGCAGTTGGTGCAAGATGGCATCATGAAAAATATGATGGTTCTGGATACCCAGATTGTTTAAAGGGTGAGGAGATACCAGTTATGGCAAGGATTATAGCGGTTGCTGATGCTTATGACGCTATGGCTTCCAGGAGGAGTTACCGGGATGTCCTGCCGCAGCAGGTTGTGCGGGAAGAACTGAAAAATGGGAAGGGGAAGCAGTTTGACCCGTATTATGCGGATATTATGATAGGGATGATAGATGATGATAAAGAATACAAATTGCGTGAAAATTAAGTTTTTTTATTTATGGAAAAGTTATATGGCATTTTGCTATTAATATAGTAGTAAAAAGGATTTGACAGAGGAGCGGAGCTGGAATGGAGAATGAAAAGTTATTATTTTCTAACAGGGATTTATGGAAATTAATTATGCCAATGATACTTGAGCAGATGCTTGCAGTCCTTGTCGGGCTTGCAGATACTGTAATGGTTGCAAGCGTTGGGGAGGCTGCGGTTGCGAGCGTATCATTGGTGGATAATATTAATATATTGCTGATTAGTGTGTTTGCAGCATTGGCAACGGGAGGCGCGGTTGTTGCAGGGCAGTTTATGGGGCATGGGGATGACAAGAAGGCATGCAGGGCAGGGGAACAGCTAGTGATTTTTATGGCAGTTTTTTCTGTGGTTATCATGGCGTTGCTTTATCTTTGCAAAGGGTTTGTATTAAACGTTGTTTTTGGGAAAATTGAGCCAGAGGTAATGGCATACTCTAATACTTATTTGATGATTGTAACGGCATCTATCCCATTTATTGCATTATATAACTGTGGCGCTGCGATATTCCGTGTGCAGGGTAATTCCATGATATCTATGATGGTTTCGCTTTTGATGAATGCAATTAATGTGGCAGGGAATGCAATTCTTATTTTTGGGTTTCACTGTAAAGTAGAAGGTGTTGCAATCCCAACTGTAGTTTCCCGCGCAGTTGCTGCGGTTGTTATTGTGGTGCTCCTGCGGAGGCAGGATTTAAAAATACATCTTAGCAGGCCGTTCCGCCCAAGGCTGGATGGAAACATGATTCGGAGGATTCTGCAGATTGGGATTCCAAATGGGGTGGAAAACAGTATGTTCCAGTTGGGGAAAATTGTTTTGCTAAGCTTGATATCTATTTTTGGGACAGTTGCAATTACTGCAAATGCAGTTAGTAATGCAGTTGCTGCTTTTGCGATTCTTCCAGGACAGTCTTTGGGAATGGCGTTGGTCACTGTTGTAAGCCAGTGTGTGGGCGCGCAGGATTACCGCCAGGTGCGGTACTATACAAAAAAATTAATGATATTTACCTATGTGGCAATGGCATTTACAAATATGGTAATATTATTGGGCATACCAATAATCAACCAGGCATACCGGCTCTCGGAGGAAACAGCGGCGCTTACACGGCAGATTTTGATTTTCCATAGCATTTGTGCAATTGTAATCTGGCCGGTTTCCTTTACGCTTCCAAATACACTGCGTGCGTCAAGTGACGCAAAATATACGATGATCGTTAGCCTTTTGTCAATGTGGCTATGCAGGATTATACTTGCTTTTCTGCTTGGGAAATATGCAGGGATGGAGCTATTTGGAATTTGGGTTGCTATGGTTATTGACTGGTGTGTGCGGAGTATCTTTTTCTGTATACGTTATGGAAGAGGGAAATGGGAAGAACGAAAAATTGTTTTTTAGGAACAGATTGAGATATGGAGGGGCAGATGAAGCAAAGTTACTATAATACGCCTTTATGGAATACTAGTTTATCAGATGAGGAACGCCTGGATTATCTTTTGGGCCAGCTTACTTTGGAAGAAAAATTTAACTGTCTTGGGACCGGCTGCCCTGCAATAGAACGCTTGGGGATTCCGGCATTTTCCGTTGGGGGTGAGGCCTCGCATGGTATCCAGGCACGGAATGACCAGGAATATGACAATGGGACGCCGGCTTTTACAACCATTCTGCCAAATCCCATTGGGATGAGTGCGACATGGGATGAAGAACTGATAAAAGAGGCAGGGGCAATGGCTGGAAGAGAGGCAAGGGGGCTTTATCATGCAGGGAAACACAAAAGCCTCAGCTTGTGGGCGCCTACGGTAGATATGGGGAGGGATCCACGCTGGGGAAGGACAGAGGAAGGATATGGGGAGGATCCATATCTTACAGGGAAGATGGCAGGGGCTTATGTGGAAGGGCTGCAGGGAGATGATAACCATTATCTGTGCTGCGCGGCAACATTAAAGCATTTTTATGCTAACAATATGGAAGAAGGCAGGGTGTATATTTCCAGTTCTGTAGATTTGCGGAACAGGCATGAATACTATCTTTCCCCATTTCGGAGAATCATACAGGAGCATCATGCAGAAGGGATGATGACTGCTTATAATGAAGTCAATGGGATTCCATGTATGCTTTTAAAAGAAGATATCCAGCTGGCAAAGCAGTGGGGAGTGGGGCATGTCGTTTGCGATGGAGGGGATGTTAGCCAAACAGTTGATTTCCATAAATATTTTTCCAGGCACTCTGAAACAATTGCAGCAGGATTGGAAGCAGGAGTTGACCGTTTTACAGATAATATTTTGATGGTATCTTCGGCTGCAAAGGAAGCATATACCCATAAAATGATTACAATAAGCCAGATAGACAGAGCGCTTAGAAGCCATTTCCGTGTAATGCTGCGGCTTGGGCTGTTTGACAGGGATGGTAAGAACCCATATGGAAAGATTGGGCTGGAATCAGTAGATACAAAAGAAAACCATTTGCTAGCTAGAAAAGTGACGGAAGAATCTGTGGTTTTGTTAAAAAATGAAGGGGCGCTTCCGATACCTTTAGAAAAAATCAGGATGGGAGAAGAACGGCTTGCTGTTATCGGTCCTTTGAGTGATGTATGGTATATGGATTGGTACTCTGGAAGCCCATCTTATAAAGTAACGCCAGTAGATGGGATTTGCCGGATGGTTACAGATGGAAAAACGATTTCTTTTAAAAATAGGGCTGAGGCAGGTTCAGAAGGACAGAACATAGTTTTAGAAAATGGCAATTCCATTGTAAAGCTTAAATTTGGAGATGGCACAGGCGGCTATTTAGGCATTTTGTCAGATGGGAAAACGGTTGGCGCTGTTTCTGGGAAGGACGCAGAAAGCTTTCAGGTAGAATTTTGGGGAGATGGGAAGGTAACGTTTCGGGCGGAAAGCAATGGGCTTTTGCTTACAACAGAGGATGATACGCAAAAGGGGCAGGACGGAAGGGTATGTGCATCCAAAAAGGAAGCGTTTGGTTGGTTTGTAAGAGAAATTTTTTATCTTGGGGATAGTGGGGAACTGCTGGCATGGGACAGAAGCGCTTTAGAGATAGGGGAAGATGGAGCATTAAGAAAAAGGCAGGGCGAATCTAATAGTATTTCGGTAGAATTGGTTTATCAGAAGGATGGTATTGCTGATGCAGTAAGGGCAGTAGAGGAAGCTGACAGGGTACTGCTGTTTTTAGGGAGCAATCCGATGATTACCTGTAAGGAAGAAGTTGATCGGAAAGATATTGCGCTGCCAGAATATCAGGAAAAGATGCTGCGTAGTATCTGCCAGGCAAACAGCAATGTAGTTTTGGTGTTAATAAGCAGTGTCCCATTTGATATTTCCTGGGCAAAAGAACATATAAAAGGGATTTTGGTGTGTGCTCCTGGTTCAATGGAACTTGGGAATGGGTTAGCGGATATTATTTTTGGAAAGAAAAGCCCGGCAGGACGATTGAATATGACCTGGTACCGTTCAACAGATGATTTGCCGCCAATCGCAGATTATGACATTATACAGGGGAAAAGGACATATCAATATTATGAAGGCGAAGTTTTATATCCATTTGGCCATGGGCTGACTTATAGCTGCATGGAATATAGCGGTCTGTCTGTACAGTTGGAAGGATGTACACATTTGTCGGTATCTTTGCAGCTTACAAATGCAGGGGAAACGGTGACAGATGAAGTGGTACAAATTTATTGCCATAAACCAGATTCTGAGGTATTGCGGCCAAGAAAAACGCTGGTTGCATTTAAACGGGTAAAGGATATGCATCCTGGAGAGAAAAGAGAGGTTTCGTTCCGGATATCTCTTGCAGAATTAAAATATTTTGATGTTATTTCAGAAGGTATGCTTTTGGAAACAGGGGAATACTTGATATATGCAGGAACGTCATCAGAACAGATATTATTAGAAGGGAAAATTTATCTTCAGGGAGTGGAAAGAAGGAAAAGAAATGGCTTTTTAGTAAATAAGGCAGAGAGCTTTGATTTTGCAAAAAATCATCTTTTGCATAGTGGGCATTTGGGTTATACTGCTGTTTGCAGCATGGATGAAAAAGATGTTTTGGAACTTTCTTTTGGGAAGATGTACCTGGAAGAGGCAGCAGGGCAGATTAAGCTAGATTTTTGGCAGGAATACAGTTGCCATATATGGATTAGGGCAAATGGGGAATTGGTTGGTGAATATCAGACAAGGACAGGGGAAAGGGATTTTGCTGATAAAGCAGAAGAGAGGAAGGAGAATGGAAGGGGTATATTGGATGTGCCTTATAACTGGATGATGAAACGGCGTGTTCTAGGTTTCACAGAATTTTGTATTCCATTAAAAAATATTCCTGTACAAAAAGAATTTACCCTGTCAATTCAATGGCAGGGCATGGGAAAGCTTTGCTTTTATCAGTTTTGTACTTTACCGTCTTTTTGAAAATGGACGCCAAGCGGTTTGCTAAAGCTGTTCATTTTTTGGATAATATGGCGGCGGCCTGCCCCACTTAATGGGGTAGGCTGGTAATTGTTGATTGCTGTCGTGGAAGACACGCGGCAAGGGATAATCCGGGCGGCAGTATTTTTTTGCAGTTTGTTTCCCTGAAAGGTAAAGGTCTGCTGGAAAATAATAGTATCTTTATCAGAGGGGTTTGTATTGCCGCCAAAGCAGAAGTTAGCCAGGCTGTATACAATATAAGCCCCTTTATATTTTTCAACGCCTTGCAAGGTATGTGGGTGATGCCCAAGCACAAGGTTCGCCCCTTTTTCAACAGCATAGTGTGCAAGTTGTGTCTGTGTATTATTCAGGCTGCTTGTGTGTTCAATTCCAGCATGCATGCTTACAATAATCAGGTCGGCTTTTTTCTTTTTTAGTTTTTTTATGCCAGAGTCAATCAGGCTTTTTGAGTAATCTGCCCCAGAAAGGCCATTTACTGCAACCATGCCGATTTTTTTCTTTTTGGTGCGGTAGATACTGGTTTTTTCATAAGAAGAATATTTTATCCCAGCTTTTTTTAAGGTATTGATAGTATCGGTGTAACTGATTTCTCCATAGTCTTTACAGTGGTTGTTTGCAAAAGAAACAGCTTCTACGCTGCCCTTTTTTAGGATATTTACATAGGAAGGGTTTCCTCGGAATGCATAGGTTTTATCCATGCGTGTGCCATTTTTAGTTAATGTGCCTTCTAGGTTTACTAATGTTAAATCATCTTTTTCAAAATATTTTTTTACTTTTTGGAAAAAGTAGGCATCGTTTTTCTTTTTGTTATAAACAGAATAAAAATTTACACTGGCAGGGGAACTTTGGTCGCTTCCAAATGTACAGTCGCCAGCAGCGCTAATAGTAATTTTTGTAGTCTGTGGAGTTTTTGCTGGAACTTCTGTTGAAACAGGATTGCCTGTAATTTTGGGATTGCCTTCCTGTGGTGAGCCGATGCCTTGCCTTGGCGGAAGGGAAGGGCTGCTATCTGGAGAACTGGTAGCTGCGGCAGGTTCCGGCGTTTTGGCGGTTTGCCTGTCAGCAGCAGTTGTTTCTTGTTTTGATGGTTTATGGGAACATCCTAATAAGGAAAGGCATAAGACAAGGGGGAATAGCATAGCATAAAAATGTTTTTTCATCTGTGGTATCTCCCTAATTGTATTAAGTAATAACATGCACCAAAACCTCCAGTAAAGCATATGGAATAGTGACTGTTGCTTTTCTGGGATTAGTTATTTCAATCTTGCGGCAACTCTTTGTATGTTAACCGATATTTTTGCTCTTGACAAGACTGTAAAAAAACAGTTCAATAATAATTAGTGTAGGCTGTTGTAAATAACATAAGTAAGGAACTTTGTTCCTTTTTCATAAGCTGCTGTTTTTGCAGAATCTGACAGTTTTTGCTGGCAGGTTTTACGCATGACGGTTAGAACGGCCGTGAATAGAAACGTTGCAAATGGTAATGTTGAATGCATTAACCACAAAAGATATTTTGGAAGAAAGGATTATTATTATGGAAAATGGTATAGAATTTATATGGAAAGACAGAAAAAGGAATGCGTTAGGGCTTCCATGGACATTTACGAAGTATTCTTTATCAGAGGACCGGCTCTTTGTGGAAAGCGGGCTGTTAAAGACTGTGGAAAATGAAGTGCGGCTGTATAGGATATTGGATTTATCTTTAAGCAGGACGCTTTCACAGAAAATATTTGGAATTGGGACAATAAAAGTTTCATCAGCTGATAAGACCTTGGGGGACTTTGAAATCAAAAATATTAAAAAGCCAGATAAGGTGAAAGAAGACCTTTCAAGGCTGGTAGAAGAGAACCGTGAGAAGAAAAGGGTATCTGGGCGGGAATATATGGGGGAGGAGGAGGAAATGGAATAGGTTTGGGAAACAGGCAGCAGATGTTTGCCGTGTTGTTAGCTATGGGGTAAACAGTAACTTTGTTGTTACTTTTTTCCATTTTTTAAGAAAAAAACCTTTTCACAGGGACTGGTTCTATGGTATACTACTTCTTAAGAATTGGCAGATTATGGGCATACAATACCTATGGATTCTCTGTCCCTGAAAAAGCATAGAAAAGTGCTGTTTTAATATAGAATATGTGCATTTTTAGACAGTGTCAGTTCTGTGCCTTTTCGGAGGCAGGGTAATAGCTGCTAATGTTAAAACGAGCGATGGCTGCATCGCAAAACTATATTATTAGGAGGTAATATTTTAATGGCAAACAAATGGGTCTATTTGTTCAGTGAAGGAAATGCAAACATGCGTGAGCTTCTTGGCGGTAAAGGTGCTAACCTTGCAGAGATGACCAGCCTTGGTCTTCCTGTTCCACAGGGTTTCACTATTACAACAGAGGCTTGTACACAGTACTATGAGGATGGCCGCGAGATTAATGATGAAATCCAGGCTCAGATTAATGAGTATATCGGCAAGATGGAAGAGATTACAGGAAAGAAGTTTGGCGACCAGGAAAATCCGCTTCTTGTTTCTGTTCGTTCTGGCGCACGCGCTTCCATGCCTGGTATGATGGATACAATCCTTAACCTTGGCTTGAATGAGACAGTTGTGAATGTTATTGCTGAAAAATCCGGCAATCCTCGTTGGGCATGGGACTGCTACAGAAGATTTATCCAGATGTATTCTGATGTAGTTATGGAAGTTGGCAAGAAGTATTTTGAAGAGCTGATTGACAAAATGAAAGCAGATAAAGGTGTTACGTTTGACGTAGACCTGACTGCAGATGACTTAAAAGAGCTCGCAGGCCAGTTCAAGGCTGAATACAAGAGCAAGATTGGAACAGACTTCCCGGATGATCCGAAGGAGCAGTTAATGGGCGCTGTTAAAGCTGTATTCCGTTCATGGGACAACCCTCGTGCAAATGTATACCGCCGTGACAATGATATCCCTTATTCATGGGGTACTGCTGTAAACGTACAGAGTATGGCATTTGGTAATATGGGTGATGACTGTGGTACTGGTGTTGCATTTACCCGTGACCCTGCAACTGGTGAGAAGAAGCTTATGGGTGAGTTCTTAATCAATGCACAGGGCGAAGATGTTGTAGCTGGTGTACGTACTCCTATGCCAATCGCAAAGATGGCAGAAGAGTTCCCAGAGGCATTTGCACAGTTTGAAAAAGTTTGTAAGACACTGGAAGATCACTATAGGGATATGCAGGATATGGAGTTTACCGTTGAAAATAAGAAACTCTATATGCTTCAGACACGTAATGGTAAAAGAACAGCACAGGCTGCTTTGAAGATTGCATGTGACCTTGTTGATGAAGGGATGAGGACAGAGGAAGAAGCTGTAGCGATGATTGATCCTCGTAACCTGGATACTCTTCTCCATCCACAGTTTGACGCTGCTGCAATAAAGAAGGCAGAGCCAGTTGCTAAAGCACTTGGCGCTTCACCAGGAGCTGCTTGTGGTAAGGTTGTATTCACTGCTGAAGATGCAAAGGAATGGGCTGCAAGAGGAGAAAAGGTTGTAC
Source organism: uncultured Lachnospiraceae bacterium (assembly GCA_910586605.1). Taxonomy (GTDB): domain Bacteria; phylum Bacillota; class Clostridia; order Lachnospirales; family Lachnospiraceae; genus Butyribacter. Next base: position 13,251 of record CAJUJR010000065.1, read on the forward strand.
TTGTCCGTCTTGAGACATCTCCAGAAGATATCGAAGGCATGAAGGCTTCCCAGGGTATCTTGACTGTCCGTGGTGGTATGACATCCCATGCAGCAGTAGTAGCACGTGGTATGGGTACATGCTGTGTATCTGGCTGTGGCGACATTGCTATGGATGAAGAGAACAAGAAGTTTACATTGGCTGGCAAGGAGTATACAGAAGGGTCAGAAATTTCTATTGACGGCTCTACTGGTAATATCTATGATGGAATTATTCCTACAGTTGACGCTACAATTGCAGGCGAGTTCGGACGTATTATGGACTGGGCTGATAAGTACAGAAAGTTAAAAGTCCGTACAAATGCGGATACTCCTTCAGATGCAAAGAAAGCACGTGAGCTTGGCGCAGAAGGTATTGGCCTTTGCCGTACAGAGCATATGTTCTTTGAGGGCGACAGGATTGATGCTTTCCGTGAGATGATTTGTTCTGATACTGTTGAAGAAAGAGAAGCAGCACTTGCAAAGATTCTTCCAGTACAGCAGGGAGATTTTGAAAAATTATACGAAGCTCTTGAAGGAAATCCAGTTACGATCCGTTTCCTGGATCCACCACTTCACGAGTTTGTTCCTACAGAAGAGGAAGATATTAAGAAACTTGCAGATTCTAAGGGTAAGACAGTTGAAGAGATTAAGACAATTATTGATTCACTCCATGAGTTCAACCCTATGATGGGACACCGTGGATGCCGTCTTGCGGTAACTTATCCAGAAATTGCTAAGATGCAGACAAGCGCAGTTATCCGTGCAGCAATTAATGTTAAGAAGGCTCATCCAGATTGGACAATTGAGCCAGAAATTATGATTCCATTAATTGGGGATATCAAAGAGCTTAAGGTAGTTAAGAAGGTTGTTGTAGAGACAGCAGACGCTGAAATCGCAAATGCAGGAGCTGACATGAAGTATGAAGTTGGTACAATGATTGAGATTCCTAGAGCTGCCCTTACAGCAGATGATATCGCTTCTGAGGCTGAATTCTTCTGCTTTGGTACAAATGACCTTACCCAGATGACATTTGGCTTCTCACGTGATGATTCAGGTAAATTCCTGGATGCTTACTATGATGCAAAAATCTTCGAGAGTGACCCATTTGCAAAGCTTGACCAGACAGGTGTTGGACAGCTTATGGAAATGGCAATCGAGAAAGGTAAGAAGGTTCGTCCTTCACTTCATTGTGGTATCTGTGGTGAGCATGGCGGAGATCCTTCTTCAGTAGAATTCTGCCATAAGATTGGCTTGGATTATGTATCCTGCTCTCCATTCCGTGTGCCAATCGCAAGGCTTGCAGCAGCACAGGCAGCGATTGCCAACGGAGGGAAATAATTGAAGATAAGGTTCATTTGATGACAATTACAGTGACGGTGGACGATGAGAGAGATTTCCTCAAACATAGTCCGAAGTACCGGAAATGTAATAAATATCAGGATTTAATCGTTGAACTTTATATTTAGTCTACACAAGGGGCTAAACAGTAAACCCGAAAGGGAATATTGTTTAGCCTCTTTTTTGCGTTCACTATAGGTGAATGCCCGCTTGTAAAAATAGAAAAGAAGATGATGCCAGTGCTGAAAATCAGATTGCAGGGAACGAAAAAGGAACTCCGGTGGTTTCTGAAAGGTATGGAGAGAGATTCCAGATATGAGGTTGAGAATGTATCTACATTCAAACCATGTGACGGGGATGCCCGATTCCGCAGATTGTATGTAAATTTGAGACGAAAAGAGAAAAAGCAGAGTGGCAAAGGGGTGACAGGCGGGGTAAAAACATAGAAAGTTATTGAGTAGAGAAGAAGTTGAGCTTGTGGAGATGGTTGTTGCATAAAAAATAAAGAATACGGAAGTTCAGAATTATGAGCAGAGTGATAGCAATAGCAAATCAAAAAGGTGGTGTTTCCAAACAGCATTTTACGTATGTGGGGGGCAGTATGGCAAAAAAGATACCAAACTTGAAAACTTATCAAAAACAGTTCATATGCCCATAGAGGAGATCCGCCTCTCGGAAACAGAAGGGCTGGGCCGCATTTTCATGGATGTTTATTCACAGCAGGCCGATATGATGACGGATAGCAGACAGCAGACAGCAGGGCAAAGTGAAGCATGCCTTCAGGGACATTCTGGGCATAG
>CAJUJR010000066.1 GCA_910586605.1 uncultured Lachnospiraceae bacterium
GGGAAGAGATTTTTTATTGAGATCCGGCTACGATTGGCTGTGAATAGTAACAAAAGAATAACTGGAGTAATAATTAGCGGCGTAAAAACGTTGCTATTTAACCGCCCTAGTAATATAATAGGAAAACAGGAAGCTGCAAAGATGGCGGCTTGGTTGATGTATCAAATTATCATCCAGAAGAAAGCAGGTGATTTAAATGGAACGTTTACAAATGAAAGATATGGCAAATACTTTTATTGAACATTCAATGGTTATCAATAATTTTGTTACAACAATTGGAAATCAATTGAAAAGTTCTTTGTGCCGTGTCTTTGGTGATAGCGTGAAATATAAGTGGGCAGAGAATGGCAATAAGCCAGTGATTCCAGATGTATCAATAAATTGTGATATAAAAAACAGGCGTTCCACTAATTTTTTAGGTGTTCCCAGATTAATTATAGAAGTGTTATCAGACGCAACAGAACAGTACGACCGCAATGAGAAAATGGAATTATATAAAAAAGTGGAAGTTGCGGAATATTGGATTGTTGATTGGAGAAAAAAGCAAGTAGAAATTTATCTGCTTTCCCCTGATGAAAATTCGATTGACAATGCAGAATATAGACTAATATCAACCGTAACAGAAGAAAATAAAAATGATTTAAAAATCTATATGTTTCCAAATGCTAAGATTGATTTTGAGCAATTATTTGACGGTGTGGATTGATTACAGAAGAGCTTTAAATCCTGTGAACAGGAACATTATAACGTTCCTATTCACAGGCAAAGCCTCCCAAAAATGCCAATGTATTTGATGCTGCCAGACTTCCTTCTTCCATTGCCATATTTATATTTTGGTTATTAAGATACGACGCCATAAATGCCGCATGGTAGCTATCACCACAGCCTGTAGTATCTACGATTTTTTTCACCGGAACAGCGTCTGTCTGATACTCCCTGCCATTATGAAAAGTAACACTCCCCTTTTCCGCTAAAGTTGCATTAAAAATACCATGATACATTCCAGACCATTTCTTTAAAACCAACAGCGTTTCTTCATCTCCGCTAAAAAAGGTAAACTCAATCTGCCTGACAATCTCTTCCAATCCCGAAAAATCTCTTACCACATCAAAATCAACTGCCATCTGATATCCATACTCTGATTTTAATCTAAGGATATCCTGAAAATTAGGGCTGTAATAATTTATAAAAACCACATCTGATTCCTGTAATTTTCTCTTATCAATCTCTGATAACTTAAAATCCTGATAAACACCCCCATCCCAAGAATCCTCTTTAAAATAGCGATTCCCTGTTACGTCATGATATATTTTATTTGTTGCTGTCTTTCCATTATCAATCATATGCACGCATGACATATCTATATTTTTTCTTGCTTTTATACATTCTACAGCCTTCCTTCCAATATCGTCATCCCCTACTGCCCCCATAAGGCTTATAATAACATGTGCATAATTTGAAATAGTCATTGCAAAATTAAGCGCCTCTCCTCCTAACCTAATTTCATCTGTATTATCAAAAACATCTGCACAAATCGTTGACATTGCTACTATTTTAACCATACGCTTCTCCTTCAATCATTCCACATGTTATTCATTCCATTGGTTTTAGCATTCCTGTAACAGACATCTGCTGCATTATAAGCCCTCCATTCTATACAGTTCCTAAGCAGCATATCCTGTTCTGAAATTATTATACGATGAAGCAGAAAAAACATCAATAAATTTATAGTAACTCATTCATTTCCAGGCAGGTAAAAAAAGGGCGAAGTTTCCTTTGACATAAAACCAGAAAAAGACCGCCAGCTCCTTCTATTAGTTGGCGGCTCTTTTTCAATTGTATTTTAAAATGCATCTACAAATTCCGCCTTACTTAAATTTAGACAATTTCACTTTTCTCTTATCCACGGTTATCTTTGCCTTAAATGTCTTAGAGCTTCCATTTTCCAAAGTTACTTTTACCGTAATGACTGCCTTGCCTTTCTTTATGCCCTTTACTACCCCTTTTGAATTTACAGTAGCTACTTTTTTCTTGTTGCTGGAGAATTTCACGCTTTTTATATCACTTGCATACAGCCCTTCCGGATAATTCAGTTTTATCTTTGTTGTTTTGCCTTTTTTAAATGTTTTCTTTGTTACGCTTATTGTCAGCTCCTGCAGCAGTGTATCTAATGATACTTCATTTTCCGCCTGGTGGACATAAATGCTGTGGCTTTCTAATCCCGGGGCGCTGATTGTAATATACCCTTCCCTTTCTTTGTAGGTATCATTTTCCTTGACAAGGATATAAAAGTCCCCTGCCCCTGTCCCCTCAATAGAAGCATACTCTTCCCCATAATACCAGTTGTCTTTTAAGATCCTTATCCAGCTTTCCGATGACGTCACCGTCCATTTTGTGTCTTCACTGGCAGAAATATGTACCGGCCCGTCCAGCGCCCTTGACGGCTCGTCAAAATATGCTGTCTCCCTGTCTACCTGCAAATATGAGGCGGCTTTCCCCATCTGCGTTACTGTTACCGTCTCAGACAGGCTTCCCCCTGCATGCGATATTGTTATTGTGGCAGTACGTTCCGACCCTGTATTTTTTTCTGCCACCAGGTAAATATATCCGTCACCGTCCAATGTTATGGAATCCATCCCGTCTGCAAATGAAGGGTTCCTCTCGGTGGAGATTTTCAGCCACCCTGCATCTTCCACTGCTGCAGTAAACGCGCCCGTGCGTGAAGTTTTCACAGAGATGGCATTGTTATAAAAATAGCCGCTGTCATCTGCCGTCTTGCTTGTGCTGTCTACCGTAAGGACTGCCTTTGTGCCTTCCTGCACAACTTCAATTGTCACAGTTGTCTCCCCGTCTTCATGCGTCACAATAACCTGCCCTGTCCTCGCTTCATCCGATGGGTTTTCACTTACAAAAATGTAAAATGTGCCCGCCGCCTCAAATGATACATTGGATGCCGCACTGCCGCTATAACTGCTGCTCCCTACCTTTAACCATGAATTGCCGTTATTGCTGACAGAAAAGCCCCCGGATTTATTTGTATCCACTTTCACAGATGTGACACTCGTTTTCCCTTTTGCATTGGCAGTAATGTTCTTTGTAGAGACATCCAACGAGGCTTTAGCGGCCTCCTGCTTTACCACAACCTTTTCCGTTACAGTCTTATCCCCATACTCTGCCGTAATGGTAATCTCCCCTGTCCTTGGCGCTACGGAAGTATTTTCATATGCAAATACATAAAAGCTTTCTGTCCATTCCTTCCCGTCTCCGGACAGCCAGATTGTACTGCCCGCTGACGCCGATGCATTCTTTTTGCATATCTTCAGCCAGGAATCACTTGAACTTACGGTACAGCTATACGAATTTGTTACCGTCAGATCCACCTTGTTGCTTCCAAAAGTTCCCTGTGCATCTGCACTAAGCTCTGTTTGGCTGGCGCTTATCTCCAGCCCTAGGGTTGGTGTTGGGGTCGGGGTTGGGGTTAGGTCTGTAACGATTGGAGCAAAGGTAACACCCATTGCCGGCGTCGGCGCTGGGGTCGGTGATGCCAGTGTCGGCGGTTTCGGTGTAATTTTATCTAATTCCGAAGTATATGTCGAATCTGTATCTGCTGTTTCTCCAGGACTATATGTACCGCCAACTTCAAAACTTTTCTGAGATATTCTACCTGTCTTATTTGAAATCATACTAAATTCAACTTTACCATTCTGATCTGCATATGATCCAGGATTTACTACTACAGAAGCATATCTGATGCCATTTATTGTATATAAATCACCTGCACGGAAATTAGTATCTACAAGCAGCGGATTATCTGCAAGCAACGTAATTTTTCCTGCATCATATTTCTCTGCTGCAAGCAGATTTCCATATTGGTTTTTTGCAGTATATAAAAGATGCCATGTATCTTTTTTAAAATTAGAAGGAAGTGATGTCTCAATTTTTGATTGATTCCATTTACTGTTTACAAATCCAACCATATCAGCTTCATCTATAACCTCTTGCAGACCAATATTTAGAATTCCAGTAACAACTACACCACTTTCTAGATCACAACCTGTTAAATAGATCTTTGTACCATATGTATAACTTTCACTGCCATCAACACTCTTTTTGATAGTAATCCTGCCCAATGAAATATCAACACTTTGTTCAGCAGCATCCGAAAAAACCCAGGCAATATCTACAGATGATCTTATCGAATTACCATATTGATCAATTACATCATAATAAATATATGCTTCCGTACCAGTTTCATTTGTACTAATCTGGTTGTTCTCCCCCAAAATAACAATCGAAGTGCATACAGAACTTGCAAGTGTTGCCCTTGTCTCATTAAGCTTCATTTTATAAGCCGCTGTCCCTTCAAATGCAGGTAATAGCGATATTATCAAACACAAAATTAATAATAACGGTATTACTTTTTTGTTAATTCTTTTGATCATCATAAGAATCCTCCTTATTTTTGCAAGGCCTGTACCAAACCCAGCACAGCCCCTCATATTTTATCTTGCATAAATTATTGCCTTATAGATATACTCCCTTACCATCTGACAAACATTAATCACCTTGTTACATAAACCTTTGTCTTATAAATCCCTTCTGAGCCATCTCGGAAAGTTACAGTTATCTTAATAACAGCGCTTCCTTTCTTCTTCCCTTTGACTTTGCCTTTACTGTTTACAGACGCAACAGACTTTTTTGTAGAACGGAACGTAATGCCGTCAATATTCTTACCGACCCACTTATCCCATTCTTCATCCGACAGAACCCCATATTCGTTTTCAAAATCATCACTTGGGCATATCTTAATGAAAAAGGACTTGCCGACCTTTATCGTTTTCTTGGCAGGGTTTACCACAAAAGGGCTTTGTTCCAAAGTGCATTGCCAGTTTTCCCCAGCTTCGTCATCTTCCCATGCCTCTGTATCATCTTCTTCCTGCTCCGCAGATACTGCAGAAGTCGCTGAAAACATATATCCTGCCGGGAGTAAAGATGCCCCGACTACTGCCGCCAAAACTAATACCAGTAATTTTCTCCTCACCATAACCTCCTTAAACCTAATATAACGTTTCTTAATCCTTCGTGCACTAAGCATCCACTATTTGTGCTATTGCTACGTTGGCCTATACTCCATTTCGACCCATCTGAACATGTGCCACTGGCACATAGTACCATCAGTCAATGATGCCATCGTATCCCACTTCCTTTCTTCGTCTTGCACTAACACAAATATCAAACGCTTAGGAAGTGTCATGAAATAAAATCAGCCCAGATGACGCAGGATAAATGTTTGTCTGCAAAGAAGAAAATCGCAGGCGTAGCGGGCTACGTCAAGATTTTCTGATGCAGCAAGGGGACATTTAGACAAGTCAAACGGCTAATTTTTTCGTGACATTTCCTTAGTATAAAAAGATTTTAAAAACGCTGTACCAGAAAAAATATGCCTTCCAAGTTCTTACATTCTAAGGAACTGTAAATAACTTATTTACAGTTCCTTAGATTACAACTACTTACAATTCCTCACTTAAATTTAGTAAGCTTAACCTTTCTTTTATCCACGGTTATCTTGGCTTTAAATGTCTTAGAGCTTCCATTTTCCAAAGTTACTTTTACCGTAATAGTTGCCTTGCCTTTCTTTATGCCCTTTACTACTCCTTTTGAATTTACAGTTGCTACTTTTTTCTTGTTGCTGGAGAATTTCACGCTTTTTATATCACTTGCATACAGCCCTTCCGGATAATTCAGTTTTATCTTTGTTGTTTTGCCTTTTTTAAATGTTTTCTTTGTTACGCTTATTGTCAGCTCCTGCAGCAGTGTATCTAATGATACTTCATTTTCCGCCTGGTGGACATAAATGCTGTGGCTTTCTAATCCCGGGGCGCTGATTGTAATATACCCTTCCCTTTCTTTGTAGGTATCATTTTCCTTGACAAGGATATAAAAGTCCCCTGCCCCTGTCCCCTCAATAGAAGCATACTCTTCCCCATAATACCAGTTGTCTTTTAAGATCCTTATCCAGCTTTCCGATGACGTCACCGTCCATTTTGTGTCTTCACTGGCAGAAATATGTACCGGCCCGTCCATTTCCCTTGAAGGCTCGTCAAAATATGCCGTCTCCCTGTCTACCTGCAGGTAGGAAGCAGCTTTCCCCATCTGTGTTACTGTTACTGTCTTAGATAGGCTTCCCCCTGCATGCGATATTGTTATCGTGGCAGTACGCTCCTCCCCTGTATTTTTTTCTGCCACTAGGTAAAGGTATCCGTCTCCGTCCAATGTCACTGACTCCATCCCGTCTGCAAATGAAGGACTCCACTCAGTGGACACTTTTAGCCACCCTGCATCTTCGACCGTTGCGGTAAATGCGCCTGTACCTGAAGTTTTCACATAGATGGCATTATTATAGAAATAGCCGCTGTCATCTGCTATCTTGCTTGTGCTGTCTACAGACAACGCTGCATCTGCCCCCTCCTGTACAACTTCAATTACCTCTTTTGTCTCCCCGTCTTCATGCGTTACGGTAATCTGCCCTGTCCGCTCTTCATCCGATGGGTTTTCACTAAGATAAATATAAAATGTCCCTTCTGACTCATACGATATATTTGATTTTGCACCATCCCCATAGCTGCTGCTCCCTACCTTTATCCACGAATTGCCATTATTGCTGACAGAAAAGCCTCCCGTTTTGTTTGTATCCACTTCCACAGATGTGACGCTCGTTTTCCCTTTTGCATTGGCAGTGATTTTCTTTGTGGAGACAGACAATGAAGCTTTAGCGGCCTCCTGTTTTACCACAACCGTTTCCGTTACTTTCTTCTCCCCATACTCTGCCGTAATTGTAATCTCTCCTGTCCTTGGAATTACAGAAGTATTTTCATCTGCAAATACATAAAAGCTTCCCGTCCATTCACTCTCGTCTCCGTATATCCAGATAATACTGTCTGCTGATGCCGATGCATTTTTTTTGCATACCCTCAGCCAGGAATCACTTGAACTTACAGTACAGCTATACGAATTTGTCACCGTCAGATCCACCTTGTTGCCTCCAAAAGTCCCCTGCGCATCTGCACTAAGCTCTGTCTGGCTGGCACTAATCCCCAGCTCTGGGGTTGGGGTCGGTGTTGGACTTGCAGTAGGAGTTGGAGTTGGCGACAAAGTTGGAGACGGTGTTGGGGTTATTGGTGCAAAAGTAACACCCATACCCGGAGTCGGAGTTGGGGTTGGCGATAAAGTTGGGAGCGGCATTGGCGTTGGGGTCGACGGCAAAGTTGGTTCATAAGAAGATGCCTCTTGGTCAATGAATATAATATAAGGAATACTAGCCCCAAAAGTAAGAGAAATAGTATAATCACCCACAGTTGGAGAAGACCAATCAAGCCCATATCTATATACCCCCAGACTTGGAATATATTCCCATGCAAAAGTATCTGTACTAAGAATAGATTCACTAAAAATTATTCCATCTTTTGACGTAATTGAACAGGTTAAATCGGTTGGCCATCCTACAAGTACATCAATATAAGTATATGCAACCGTTGGAATATTAAAGTTATAACTAACCGCAATTGCATCTCCTGAATGCTCTAAAAGCGTAACATAATCTGTCGCAGCTTTTGCCTTATTTGGTGCAGTTGTAATCCCACTAAAGCAAAGTGCAGCTATCAGTACAAGAACCGTTATTTTTGTTTTAAATTTGGATAATTTCATATCACCATCACTCCTTCCACCTTACTCAGGTACAAACAAGCTATGAAAAAACAAGTTGCACCGCATCGTTACTAAATTTATAATTAATACAAAATAACTATATAATATTCTATAAACTAATTGAGGTTTGTGCCAATCCTGGCACAAACCCATACATTTTTCAAATCCATACACCATACATCCATTATGCTATTTCACATAAACTGTTGTCTTGTAAATAAACTCGCTGCCATCTGCCAATGTAATAATTGTTTTGATAATTGCTTTTCCTTTCTTCTTACCGGTCACTTTCCCATTTTCATCGACAGTAGCCACGCTTCCTTTGGAAGAACGGTATTCAATACTGTCTACATTACTTTCCCAGATATCGTCAATCTCTTCCTCATCTTTATCTTCCGTGAATCCTTTTTTCAAAGCCACTTTGATATTAAAACTTTTCTTCTTGGCAATTGTTTTCTTCGACGGGGTAACTTTGATATCCCCTTTTGATAATTCAATCGCTACAGAAGGCCCTTCTGAATCAAATACGGTAATCTCATAGCTTCCTGTAAAAGCGCCGTCCTCTGTTGTTGCCTCAACCCTTGCAGTCCCCTCACTTAAGCCTGTCACTTTACATGTAAGGGTATCCTCAGAAACTTCAATACTTGCAATCTCCTTATCAGACACGCTCCAGGTAACTTTCTTATCCGTAACTGTTTCCGGCAGGATAACCGCCTTAAGTTCTGCAGTATTCCCCACCTTAATCGTGTTGTCGCCTGTGCATGTCACTTTTATTGTCTTAATCTCGTGTGACCTTTCCTCTACAATTGTTGTAAAGATCTCATTCGCCAATTTTTCCAACTCTTTTGAAAATGTCGGTGAATTTATATCAAAAAAATGTTCCTTGCCATCTTTTTCGTCTACTATATTTTTATAGATGTCATAATGGTAAGGTTTAGTAATTACGGACACGTTTATATCCTGGGCTTTTAATTCCTCATACATTGATGATTCTGTATACCCAAAGTTATTTTCCACCTTATATTCTGCGTCTGAAAGGACAATCACGAATTTGTGTGCCTTTTGCCCTTCATGTGCAGTTCCCCCCAAATTAAATGTCTTCCCATCAACAACATAGCCTAACGCATCCAAAAGGGTTTCCGGATTATCTCCTCCATCTCCATCCTTAATATTTGCCTTAACATCCTGCAACGTCTTAACCATTTCCTCCGTAGAGGTATGCCATGGGCTTCCGCCAACAGTATGCACCACTGTGCTGTCTTTTCCATCATATGTAATATCCTTATATTCTACCACCGCCATGCGGGGCTTTACTTTTATTTCCTGCCCCTCCATATGCTCCACAGTTTTCTCTTCCAAATACTTTGAAAATGCCTCAATATTATCAGCAACATTCTGGATATGCGGCGCCATAGAGCCTGTAGAATCAACCGCAAATACAATATCTGCCGGTTCTACTGCATTTACTATCTCAGGATCATCCGGCACCACTGTTATGTCTTCCCTAATGTCTGTGTCAACATTCGATGTTTCTTCCCTGTCATCTTCTTCCGATATAGGCTCCCTGTTAATTACTACCGCATCTGCATGTATTGACGGAACAACACATGCCGCACACAAAAAAAGTGTTAAGAACAATTTAATTTTTCTCATTGTCATCCCTCCTAGCTATATTTCCAACCATAATTTAAAGAAAAAGGGATTGGAATATACCAGCCGCCGCCTGGTATACCCTTTCCCTGATTTTTATCCTGCCGCCTGCAAAACGCTATCTTGTAACATAAACTTTTGTCTTATAAATTCCTTCCGAACCGTCGCGGAAAGTTACCGTTGTTTTAATTGTAGCGCTTCCTTTTTTCTTTCCTTTGACTTTGCCTTTGCTGTTTACAGACGCAACAGAACTCTTTGTAGAGCGGAACGTAACACTGTCAATATTTTCCTCTATAAGCTCATCCCATTCTTCATCTGGCAAATCTCCATATTCACTATCAAATTCATCGCTTGGATATAAATCAATATAAAAAGATTTGCCTACTTTAATTGTCTTTTTAGCAGGGCTTGCTACAACATACCCTTTCGTAAGTTCCCTGCTATCCTCAGCCTCATCTTCATCCTCATCCTCATCCTCCCATGAGTCGGCGTCATCGTTCTCCTCTGCTGATGCCACTACAGGAGCTTTCGATAACATGTACCCTGCTGGGATAGAAGATGCCCCAACGATTGCTGCTAAGCCTAATACTAATAATTTTTTTCTCATAATTATAAATCTCCTTTCTTAAATGCAGATGAAAAAGTATACTTTTTCATCCAGCAAATTTCTTCCCAATGATTTATATATTATGTAACCTGCAAACAAAAAAATTTAAAATTTTGTTGACTTTTTGTATAAATTGCTATATACTCTGTATAGATTTTAGATTTTATATAAAAATCAGAAAAGTATACTTTATTCGTTTATATTTTCTTCTTTTTCACATTTTACAGCCTTACTGTAAAATGTTTTTTCTTTCATCCCACATTTTTGCGCTGCCTGTTTCATCGAGATTTTTCCCATTCTCCAATTTTTGCGCATCTCATGGAAATTATCCGGCAAAGGGATTGGCGGCCTTCCAAATTTAACGCCATTTATCTTCGCTGCAGCAATCCCTTCCGCCTGCCTCTGCCTGATATTGACACGTTCATTTTCCGCCACATACCCAAGTAAAGAAAGTACAATATCGCTAATAAAAGTCCCTAAAAGATTTTTCTCCCTCCTGGTATCAAGAATGGGCATATCCAATACTACAATATCAGCCCCTTTTTCTTTTGTGATAATACGCCACTGCTCGTTTAAATCAAGATAATTCCTTCCCAGCCGATCAATTGATTTAACATACAATACAGAATTGCTATCCAGTTTTTTTAACATTTTCTTATACTGTGGGCGTTCAAAATCCTTTCCAGATAACTTGTCCATAAAAATCTGCCTCTCCGGAACTCCCATTTCAAGCAATGCCAATCTCTGCCTGTCCTCATTCTGGTCTTTCCCAGATACTCTCATATAGCCATAAACCTTTTGACCTTCCATGTTTATCCTCCCTCTAATTAATATATATTTTAATGTTACTATGCACGGCCGATTTCCGGAAAGGCTGAAATCATTGTGCTTGCACATATGGCTTTCGCTTTTTCCAGAAATTGACTGTAAATACTGTTCTTCCAGAACTGTTCAGCACAGAGCAGAACGGAGCATAGGCCTATGCCAAGGGCAAAAGGTCTGTCGCAGAAAAAAGAACAGTTATTAATAGTAACATTCTAATACTTATATTAACACAATTACCATACTTTTATTTTCCCCACGATTACTAAGGCAGTTAAATATCGAATGAATTTCAATCTGCAATGCGGAAGATTGAGCTGTAGCGAGTGCTGCAGCAATTGATAACAACGTTACTATTCACAGCCAAGCGTAGCGAAATTTAAGGAAATAAAAAATATCTTCCCCTGTGAAGCGCTTTCATTATGTGCGGCATGAGAAAGCAGGATTTCTAATTTTCCGTAAAAAGCGAAAGTTCCTGAAATTTACAAACTGACAAAAATTTAGGCAAGTAAAACGTCTGTATTTAACCGTCTTAGTAATATAATACGCAGTATAAGAAAATAACTCTTTTTGCAATACATATGCAAAAAATATTAATTTCCCATACTGCGTATCAATTTCTTGTCAATTATAAAAAATCATTTTATATTCTATGGCAGCGAGCATCTATTGTCACCAAACACACCCTATACACCGTCTATATCATATCCTGGATTAACGCTTCAACCCTCCTGACTTCTTCATAAAATTCCCGTGCTGAAATAAGCTGGCATCCCTGTCCGCGGATGATCAATTGCTCCAGCCCGTCAGAAGTTGCCACAGTTACCTGATAGTCATGGCCAATCCGATGCGCCAGTTTTTCAATATACTGATCTGCTGTCTCTGCCTCTTTTGTATACACCACATGGATATTATGGTAATCTGTCATCCTTCCGATACTGCCCTTCACCCTGTAGGCATCAAACACAAGTATCAAAGTGCATTTTACATATCCCTGGTAATTACATAAAATATCCATCAATTTACTTCGCGCTGCATCAATATTTACCTTTGCAAGTTCATTTAACTCTTTCCATGCAAATACAATATTATAGCCGTCTACCAAAAGATAACGTTCCTTTAATTTTTTTGCTGCCGTCTTTCCCTTACCTGCATCCACTACCTTTTTCTGTGTCTTTTTATAGGGATTCCTGACATCATTTTTCCGGTTTGCACCATTTGCCCTGTCAAGGATTTTCGTAACTTCATCTTCCCCCATAAAATATTCTTCTTTTACTGGAGGAACCTGGATCTGCCACTCCTCCGCCTCATTTCCCGGCTCTTCCCGGCTCTCTGCTGATAAAGGCAAATGCATATAATTTTCCACCTCGTACCATGGTACAACAAAGCCTGCGCCATGGCTGCAAAAAACAGAGCCCGTCGGATTTTCAACATCAGATTCTGGATCATAATTACCAGAGTCCAACACCTCTTCTGTATTATGGCATGGAAAATACCCTTTTAATATACAATTAAGACGCCCAAGCCCTTTCGTGTAAGAAAATACCTCTTGCTGGTAGTTGCGTAATGTGGCAACTGGCGCCGTCCCCCGTAACACTGTAAGCTGCCCTGCCTGCTCTGGAGTCTGGAAACTTCCCTGAAACCTTTCAATATCAGACATTGCCCTTCCAACCATATCATTGGGAACCTCTAAGCAATATTCATAATATGGCTCCAAAAGAACAGATTCTGCTTTCATCAGTCCTTGGCGCACAGCACGGTAAGTCGCCTGCCTAAAGTCCCCGCCCTCTGTATGTTTTAAATGTGCTTTTCCTGCCGCAAGCGTAATACGGACATCTGTTAATGCCGCCCCCATAAGTACGCCCGGATGTTCCCGTTCCTCTAAGTGGGTACAGACCAGCCGCTGCCAGTTCCTGTCAAGCTTGTCCTCACTACAGGCAGCAGAAACCTGTATGCCGCTTCCTGCCTCTCCCGGCTCCAAAAGCAAATGTACCTCTGCGTAATGTCTTAATGGCTCAAAATGCCCAACTCCCTCCACGCGATTCCGGATTGTTTCTTTATATACAATTTTCCCCTCGCCAAAATGAACATCTACATGAAAACGTTCCCAGATTAAACGCCTCAAAATCTCAATCTGAACCTCACCCATAAGCTGTGCCTGTATTTCCTGCAGTGTTTCATCCCAAGATATTTTAAGTTCTGGCTCTTCCTCTTCCAAAATCCGAAGCTTCGGCAAGAAACTGTTGGCGTTACAGCCCTGTGGAAGTTCTAATGCATATGTTAAAACCGGTTCTAATACAGGAAGCACAGAAGCCTTTTCAGCGCCCAGCCCTTGGCCTGCATATGTTTTTGTCAGCCCCGTCACAGCACAGACTGCTCCAGGCTGCACCTGATCCGCTGTTTCAAAATGTTCCCCCGAATAAATACGGATTTGGTTTACCTTTTCCTCCCAAGCCTCTTCCTCCCCATGCGCAGACGGATTATTGGTAACCGGCTGCTTTACGAAAAGATTGCCCCCTGTCACCTTTAAAAAAGTTAACCGGTTGTTTTTCTCATCTCTTGCAATTTTAAAAACCTTTGCGCCAAATTCCCCAGGATATTCTGGAATTCTAGTATACTTTGTAAATCCTGCCAAAAACTCTTTTACCCCTGTCAATTTAAGCGCCGAACCAAAATAGCATGGGAAAAGTTTCCTTTCCTGAATCAGGCGGCAAATCTGCTCTTCTTCTATAATACCATCCTCCAGATAGGCATCCAAAAGCATTTCATCACATACGGCAATATCTTCATAAAAAGACTCTTCCTCTTCCCGGAATTGGATACAATTCCCACTTAACTGCTCCTTCACCTCACGAAGCAAAGGTTCTTCTTCCACCCCCTGCTGGTCCATCTTATTGATAAATAAAAAAACCGGTATCTGATAACGTTCCAAAAGCCTCCATAAAGTAGCTGTATGCCCTTGTACACCGTCCGCCCCGCTAATCACCAGAACTGCATAATCTAAAACCTGCAAAGTCCGTTCCATCTCTGCCGAAAAATCAACATGGCCAGGCGTATCAAGCAAAGTAACCGTTTTATCTTCCAATGTAAAAACAGCCTGCTTTGAAAATATTGTTATGCCCCTCTCACGTTCCATTTCATTTGTATCTAAAAACGCATCCCGGTTATCTACCCTTCCTGGCTTACGGATTACCCCTGCAGTATATAAAATCCCTTCCGACAACGTTGTCTTGCCAGCATCTACATGGGCAAGCAAAGCAGTACATATATAATTTGATGGTTTATTTTCAGATGTGTCTGTCATCGAAAATACCCCTTTCTGTGCTATAATGTCTCTGATTATAACACAGAAAGGGGCATAAGTCGACAAATCTTGCGAATCGTAACCATGAATCGTAAAAAGTAAATAGTAACTATCTGCGAACCCATACTTGCATTTCGTTTTCACCACGGTTTGCCCGCACATAATAGGGCACGAAGTGAAGCGATACCTTCTCTTGCTGAGTTTCCCATCACCTGTTCTGTTACTTTTGCTTTTGATTCCACATCTATGCTTAAAAGATGCAGTCCCTTTCCATTGTCTGCCTCTTCCAGGCAGTAGACGAAAGGCCCACTCTTCTTCCGTCCATTTTTTCCTGATATAAAGATATCCATTTTCCATCCAGCGCCATACCACTTAAAACAGTATTATATAAAGCAAGTTCCATCACATCTGCATAATTTGAATCTGGTTTTATCTGCAGCATCCTCCTTGTCCAGAAAATAAGGCCAATTGACGCACAAGTTTCTGCATATGCTGTATCGTTTGGAAGATCGTAGGAATGGGAAAATGCCTCTACAAAATGAGTCGCGCCAATACCTCCTGTAATGTACATTTTCTTACAAACCATATTCTCCCACAATCTTTCGCAAGCGCTGTAAAGCCCTTCATCCCCATAATGCCTTGCAAGGTCCGCCATTACAGAATATAGGTACATCGCACGCACTGCATCCTGTCACCTCATACAGCCGTACCAAAGCCATTTCTGCAATCTCGTGCCCTGGATACCCTTTACATTTCCCTTCCCCATCTCCAAAAAAGCCAGAAATATAATCTGCAAATCTCTTTGCAGCATTTAAAAGTTTATCCTTTCCAGTCGCCTGGTAATATGGCTATGGCTCCCTCCGTCAGATGCCCACTTATAAAAATCACTGTCTTGGAACACGAAACCATAAAACTTATCTTCCAAATGCCCCATATCCTCTGGAAGCGCCTGAAATCCCCGAAATGTATACTCCGGCTCTTCAAATGTCTTTCTCTGTTCCTTCCTTTTCTCATTCTGCTTTTCTGCTACTTTAAAATTATGCATGCAGAAACTTGGCTCTGCACCTTCCACCCTATCATTTGAACCCGTATTTTGAAGCTCCACAGTATGTTAGAGCCTGAAGAAAAGTGCTGGGTATAAGAAAACTACAGAAAAACACATAGGCAAGCAGAGATAAGAGAGTATTACCAGACAGATGATATTAAAAACCATCCGAAAAGGAGAAATCCTAACTTAGAATCAGGAGTATATTAAACATTGTTACTATTCACAGCCAATTGTAGCCAGATCTCAATAAAAAATCTCTTCCCCTT
>CAJUJR010000067.1 GCA_910586605.1 uncultured Lachnospiraceae bacterium
CACAAAACGGAGGTATTGCTATGAATAAATTTGTTTTAAAGGCTCCATACAAGCCTACAGGCGACCAGCCGCAGGCCATTGCCGAGCTGGTCAAAGGCTTCAAGGAAGGCAACCAATTCCAGACTTTACTAGGGGTTACGGGTTCCGGCAAGACATTTACGATGGCGAATGTCATTCAGGAATTGCAGAAGCCGACGCTGGTCATCGCCCACAACAAGACGCTTGCGGCGCAGCTCTACGGAGAATTCAAGGAGATGTTCCCGGAGAATGCAGTGGAGTATTTTGTGTCCTACTATGATTATTACCAGCCTGAAGCATACGTCCCATCTTCGGATACTTATATAGAAAAGGATTCTGCTATCAATGATGAAATTGATAAGCTGCGGCATTCCGCGACTGCGGCATTAACAGAGCGGAGGGATGTTATTATTGTAGCGAGCGTTTCCTGCATTTTTGGTTTGGGAAGCCCAGTAGATTATCAGAATATGACAGTTTCTTTGCGGCCAGGGATGTTGAAGGACAGGGATGAGGTGATTCATCGCCTGGTAGAGATACAGTATACCCGCAATGATTTGGATTTTAAGCGCGGCACATTCCGTGTAAGGGGAGATGTACTGGAAATTTTTCCAGTAAATGAATCTGAAAAGGCAATCCGTGTGGAATTTTTTGGGGATGAGGTTGAGCGGATTACAGAAATTGATGTGTTAACTTCACAGGTAAAAGCAGAGTTAGAGCATATTGTAGTATTTCCGGCATCGCATTATGTAGTGGATGCAGAAGCAATGGAGAGGGCTATTGGTACGATTGAAGAAGAATTAGGAGAGAGGATTCAGTATTTTAAAGGAGAGGACAAGCTGCTTGAGGCACAAAGGATATCGGAGAGGACGAATTTTGATATTGAAATGCTTCGTGAAACGGGGTTTTGTTCTGGAATTGAGAATTATTCCAGGCATTTATCTGGGTTAAATCCAGGAGATACGCCAAATACGCTGTTGAACTATTTCCCAGAGGATTATATTTTGATGATTGATGAGTCCCATATTACGATTCCGCAGATACGTGGGATGTATGCTGGCGACAGGGCAAGGAAGGAGACACTTGTAGAATATGGGTTTCGTCTCCCATCGGCGCTTGACAACCGTCCTCTTAATTTTGGGGAGTTTGAAAGCTATATTAATCAGATGCTGTTCGTATCTGCAACCCCAAACGTTTATGAAAAAGAGCATGAGCTTGCCCGGATTGAGCAGATTCTGCGTCCAACAGGGCTGTTAGACCCTGAAATTGCAGTGCATCCTGTTGAAGGCCAGATAGATGACTTAATTGGGGAAGCCAGGAAGACGATTGAAGCAGGCAATAAGGTAATGGTTAGTACGCTGACAAAAAAGATGGCGGAAGATTTGACAGATTATATGAAGGAAGTCGGAATCCGTGTAAAATACCTGCATTCAGATATTGATACATTAGAGCGTTCAGAAATTATCCGGGATATGCGCCTGGATGTATTTGACGTACTTGTTGGCATTAACTTATTGCGTGAGGGGTTGGATATCCCTGAAATTGCATTAGTGGCAATTCTGGATGCGGATAAAGAAGGATTCCTGCGTTCTGAGATTTCGCTGGTACAGACAATTGGACGCGCAGCCAGGAATGCAGAAGGGCGGGTAATAATGTATGCTGATACTATTACAGATTCGATGGACCGGGCGATCAGCGAGACAAACCGCCGCCGTGAAATTCAGATGAAATACAATGAAGAGCATGGCATTACGCCTCAGACAATTAAAAAGGCGGTAAGGGATATTGTCAGGATTTCTAAGAAAGTGGACTCTCCTGGTTTTGATGTGGCAAAAGATTTAGAGTCTATGAACCGGAAAGAGATTGATATTGTACTGAAAAATATCCAAAAAAAGATGAATGCAGCAGCGGCAGATTTGAACTTTGAACTGGCAGCACAGTTACGTGACCAGATGATTGAAATTAAGAAGCAGCTACAGGAGATGGAGTAAAAATATTCAAGGCAATGGAAGGGGAATGGAGAATGAAAATAGGTGTTGATTATTATCCAGAGCATTGGGACAAAGGGCTATGGGCAGAAGATGCAGAGGATATGAAAAGAGCTGGCGTGGAAATTGTAAGGATGGCAGAATTTGCCTGGAGCAGGCTGGAGCCAGAGGAGGGTGTATATTCTTTTGGATGGCTGGATGAGATTGTTGGAATCTTTGCTAAAAAGCAGATTCAAGTAATGTTGTCTACGCCGACTTGTACGCCGCCACTTTGGCTGTTTGAAAAATACCCAGAAGTAATCCAGGTGGATAAAAGCGGCAGGCGGATTCCGATTGGAATCCGTGGGCACCGTTGCCTGAACAGCCCTATTTACAGGGAAAAGTGCAGGCAGATTATTAAGCAGATGGTTTCCCGTTATGCGGAAAATAAATGGGTAGTTGGCTATCAGATAGATAATGAGTTAGAAGCCAGCCATTGTTGCTGCCCAGTATGTGAAGAGAAGTTCCGTTCCTTTGTGAAAAAGAAATATGGGACGGTTGAGCAGGTAAACCAGGCATATGGAAATTCTGTATGGAGTGGGGAGTATTCCTCTTTTTCGCAGGTGAAACCGCCGTTTGGTGAACATCAGACATGGCTTAACCCTTCTTATATGTTGGATTTCAACCGTTTTGCTTCTGAAAGTACAGTAGAGTATGTTAGATTCCAGGAGGAGCTTATCCGTTCGCTGGATAAGAAAGCGCTGGTTACGACAAATACATGGTTGTGTGAAAATATGCCGGATTTTTATAATATGTTTGAAAGCCTGGATTTTGTATCTTTTGACAATTATCCTGCAACAAAACTTCCTGGCGATAATGAGTCCCTGTATTCCCATGCCTTTCATTTGGATTTAATGAGGGGGATTAAAAAGAAAAATTTTTGGATTATGGAAGAATTGAGCGGAAGCCTGGGGAGCTGGACGCCGATGCCGCCAACCCTGCCCCCGGGGATGCTGGAGGGATACTCTTTACAGGCGATTGCGCATGGGGCAGATGCAGTGCTGCATTTCCGATGGAGAACGGCTGCCGTTGGGGCAGAAATGTTCTGGCATGGGCTGATTGACCACAGCAATGTCAAAGGAAGGCGTTATAAGGAGTTTTGTGATTTGTGCAAGACTGTGAAGGAATGGAAGGAGATAGAAGGTTCTGTTATTAAAAACCGTGTAGCAATTTTGTATTCATCAGAACAGGAATATGGGTTTAAAATCCAACCGCAGGTGGAGGGAATGCATTACTTTACACAGATAAAAGCATACCATGATGCATTTACCAGCCTGGGGGTTGGGGTGGATGTCATTAATTGGTTAAGTGATTTATCAGAATATGAAATTGTGATAGCTCCAACGATATTTATTACCAACAGCCAAATTGAAAAGAATTTAAAAATGTATGCAGAACATGGGGGGACTCTGGTTCTGACAAGCCGTTCTGGCGTAAAAGATGAATATAATCGATGCATTATGCAGCCATTGCCAACTGTATTTTCTGAATTGGCTGGGGCAGTTGTAAAAGAATATAATCCGATTGGGTTGGGGACGCAGAAAATTGAAGTTTCGGATAAAATTTGGAAGGGGAAACCATTTACCTGTACTTTATGGTGCGATATCTTGGAGCCGAACCAGGCAGAAGTGCTGGCTTCTTATGGAGAAGATTTCTATCAGGGGGAGGCTGCAATTACTAGGAACAATTATGGCAATGGGAAGGTATATTATGCAGGTACTGTTTTAAACCGAAAAGGGATGGTAGCCCTGGCAGAATATATCGTAAAAGATTTAGGGATGGAATATGTGCAGGGGCTTCCTTTTGGGGTAGAAAGGACTGTGCGCCAAAAAGAAGCTGATAAATTTGTATTTTTGTTTAATAATACTGATAAAAGACAAGATTTTGTATTTCAGGAAATACACAATGGGGAGGCGGACGCTCCAGAACGTGCGGTCTTGGAGCCTTTTGAAATGGCTGTGAAATAATAATAATGATGGTTATGAAAGAGAAAGATTTTGCACAAAATCTTGCATAATTTGCCATATGGGCGTATACTGTAAGAAAAGGAACTGTATAAAAATGTTTTTGTACAATTTTCAGGACGGCTTTGAAGATTGCTTTATGGGAGGTGGTCTTTATGATGGTAATGGGTGTAAATTCTACGTTGCACGCTGAGAGCATTTATGCATTTGCAAATTCCCGTATTAACCGGATGCGCAACGGTTCCGTGCCACCGGTTACACCTGTCAGCCCTGTAATCAAGCTTCATGATGAGGAGGATCGGTTAAAATTTCTGGTGTCCCATCAAAATGATGAGGCAATTACAGAGGATGACAGAGTAGCATTAAAGGAGCAGGCTGGTTTGGCAGAGGGCTATAAGAACCAGAATGCCGTTCAGTATGATATGGCGAATCCATATGAAAAAGTAAGAATGAGTATTGAAAATTCTTTGCTTTCCGGACTATATTTTAATATGCTTGCCTGATATAAAGGCTTGCAGCCGGCAGTTAAAGGAGGAATGGTTTTGAAGTGGTGGAAGCGAGTAATTTTTTCCGTTGTCAGTGCCCTGTGGGGATATATTTCATTAGATTATTTGTTCTATGCATTTCAGCTCTTGGCAAATAAGAGGAATGCAACAAAGGTCTATCACCCTGGGAAAGACGGATTAATGCAGCTTCTTGGCGTTGGGATGTTTCTGTTATGGTTTTTAATCATTGCATGTTACTTTTTTCTTCTCCGCAGGGCTTCTAACCAGATTGATTTTGTTGAGACAGACAAGAAGACGGGGAAGGAAAAGGTTAAGCGGCGGTGGTTTGATGTAATGTTCCAATTTGCGTTACTGTTAACTGGATTGTTTTTACGATGGTGCTATTTGATTTATATTTACTTTCCGAAAATATAAAAACGGAGCGTGCTTGTTAGAGCGTGTTTGAAAATTCATTCTCACAATCTGTACTCCCACCTTGTGTTATAGTAGTCCCAAATTTAGTCAATGTAGCCCGCTACATTGACTAAATTTGGAACAAATCTTCCACAAGATGTGAAACGCATCTTGTTAAAAGTAAATTTTAGGCACGTTCTAAGGTTTTGCAAGTACGCTCCGTTTTTTTATACGATAGGAAGTTACGCTGCAGCACATTGGTTCGGCAAGAAAAAAGCCAAAGACTTTTTTCCTAGTTGGTTATATCAGTGTAGTAATATCAATTGTAAAGTCGCGTGACAAATCATATGTGTTGCTTTCTGTTACGACAACAGGCCTGGACAGATGGTTTTGGTTAAGCATTACAACTTTACCCTGTTCGCCGTTTGATAATAAAACTTCTGTATTTATATATGCTTCAATAGTCCGTTTCATAAAAAGGTAGAGAAGCCCTGGATCATACAGTTCTTGTTCCTTTTCAAAGGTGGAAATTACAGTGAACGGGCATATGCCTTTGCGGTAGGCGCGGTTTGAGGTCATAGCATCATATACATCAGCAATTGCTACAATAGAAGAGAACTGATGGATTTCAGGGGCAGTAAGGTGATTTGGATAGCCGGTGCCGTTTATCCGTTCATGGTGCTGTAACGCTGTAAGTTTAATCCGTTCGTCTAATTCCTTAGAATCTAATATTTCGTAGCCAAGCTGGGGATGGGAACGGACACGTTCAAATTCTTCATCTGTTAATTTGCCAGGTTTAGCAATGATTCTTACAGGTATTTTAAGTTTTCCAATATCATGGAGAAGGCCACAGGTTACAAGTATATCAATATCGGAAGGTGATAAATCAATCCATGAGCCAATTATATGGCATATAAGCGCAACATTCATGGAATGCATATAAGTCATGTCATCATAGCCCCGCAGGCACTGCATCATATCTAAAAGATGCAGTGGGTTTCTTGTTTTGGAAAGAATGGTATTGACTTCTTCTAACATATCACTTATAACATCTGTTGTATTTTTCAGGATTAAGTCATTGATTTCCCTTTTAAATTTTTCAACAGAAGCTGTAAAAATTTTTTTAAATTCTTTATATTCATCAGATTCTTGGATTCTTTCAAAGTAAGTAGAGCCTATAGCGCCATCTTCTATCTCATTTGTTTCAGGAGAATTGTCAGGACTGTCTTGGGTGGCTATGTATGGGCCGTCTTCTGCCATATAGATTTTTATAGATTTGACGGCATAATATTTTAATTTGTCAATAATATCAGGAGTCAGTGTTGTGTTGCTCTGGATGACTAGATGGTTAGAATATGTGTAAGCTGCTTCGGAAGAAACCATTCCTGGTTTCAAATTAGCTGTCAGTACTTTTTTTGTATCCATGATAATCCCTTCTTTTTAATAATTGATATTCTATAAACTGTATTAGAGTGTGTTTGAAAATTCATTCCAGGAACTTTTCTTTCCTGGCAATCTGTATTCTATGTTTTGTGCTGTATTTGCCCCGAATTAGCCAATGTAGCCCGCTACATCTCCTAAATTTGGAACAAATCTCCCGCATAGTGTGAAACACATCTTGTAAAAAGCAATTTTTAAACACATTCTAATTTTATCATTTATCATTAAAAATGGCAATTAAGGAAATTTCCCAATAATATACTGCTTTTTTGAGGAAATATTTGGTAAAATGTTACTATATTACTCCGGCTATTACATACCGTAACTTTTTCTGGTCTAAATGTTCATCTGCTTCGTTGCCTTCAATCGCTGTAGCACCCGCTACAGCTTAATCATCCGCCTTGCATAGGAACATTTATCCAGAAAAAAATGATTACGATATTTAATAGCTGGAGTAATATTTTAGGGCATGTTTAATTTGGGGGATTTTTATGATAATATATAGAAAACGTATTAATCAGGCATTGATATTAGAAAGGGGAAGGATTAGTGGAATTAAAGGATGAAAAATATTTGAAATTATTGGCAGAAAAATATCCATCCAGGCAGGCAGTCTGCAGGGAGGTTATCAACTTAAATGCAATCTTGAACCTGCCAAAGGGTACAGAACATTTTATGAGTGATTTACATGGGGAATATGAGGCGTTTTATCATATCTTAAATAATTGCTCTGGTGTAATCCGTGAAAAGGTAAGCCTTTTGTTTGGGGAGATTTTAACAGATTTTGAACAGCAGGAGATTTGTACCCTGATTTATTATCCAAGGGAAAAGTTGGATATGCTCCAAAAGAAGACGGAACTTTCCAGGGAATGGTACCGGATGATATTGAACCAGTTAGTAGAAATTGCAAAGCTTTTGTCCTCTAAATACACAAGGTCAAAAGTAAGGAAAGCAATGCCGAAGGATTTTGCCTATATTATTGACGAGCTGCTTCATGTACAGAAAGATGAAGACGATAACCAGGTGCTCTACCACAGCAAAATAATTGATACCATACTAGATATTGATAATGCGGACGAATTTATTATTGCCCTGTCAGCGTTGATTAAGCAGCTAGCAGTAGATCATCTGCATATTGTGGGGGATATTTTTGACAGGGGGCCTTATGCGGATAAAATTTTGGATTTATTGCAAAAACATCATTCCCTGGATATTGAATGGGGGAACCATGATATTTTGTGGATGGGGGCGGCCGCAGGCAGTATGGCCTGCATTGCTAATGTAATCCGAAATAACCTGAAAAACCATAATACAGAAATTTTGGAGAGTGGTTATGGCATTAGCCTACGTTCCCTTGCGCTGTTTGCAGTAAATACATACCAAAATGAAAATCCGATGGACGCTGCATTAAAAGCAATTTCTGTTATCCTCTTTAAGCTAGAGGGGGATATTATCAGGAATCATCCAGAATATAAAATGGATGACAGGATGTTGTTAGATAAAATAGATTTTGGGACAGGGGAAGCAATAATCCAGGATAAACGATATAAAATGAATGATAGGGCGTTCCCTACATTAAAAATGGAAGATGTTTATGCTTTGTCAGAAGAAGAGCAGGCTGTGATGGATGAATTAAAGACTGCATTTTTAAATAGTGTCCGTTTGCAGGCGCATATAAGCTTCTTATATGAGAAGGGAAGCATGTACCGTATCTATAATGGGAATCTTTTATATCATGGCTGTATCCCGATGGATGAAGCTGGGAATTTTGAAGGGGTACAGATGGAAGGGGAAACCTATCAGGGAAAATCCTATCTTGATTATGCAGACAAGACAGCAAGGCGGGCATATTACAATAAGCATGATAAAAATGCCAGAGATTTTATGTGGTATCTCTGGTCAGGAAGGCAATCTCCGCTTTGTGGCAGGAACATTAAAACCTTCGAGAGGACATTTATAGAAGACAAGGAAGCATGGAAAGAGGAAACAAACCCATATTATAGGCATTACCAGGAGGAAAAAACATGTAATATGATATTGCGTGAATTTGGATTATATACAGATATGTCGCATATTATTAATGGGCATACCCCTGTTAAGACGATTGAAGGGGAGCAGCCAATCAGGGCAGATGGAAAGCTTTTGGTAATTGACGGGGGATTTTGCAGAAACCTGCATGAAACAACAGGGATTGCAGGGTATACTCTGATTTATAATTCGCATGGGCTCCGGATTAAAGCGCATCAGCCATTTGAAAGCGTATACCAGGCACTCCGGGAAAATAAAGACATAGAATCAGATTCTAATTTTGTGGAAACAGAAAAAATGCGTGTGATGGTAAGGGATACCGATGCAGGGAAAAAGATTCTGGAAGATATTTCAGATTTAAAAAAGCTGCTGGAATACTACGATTAGGTTTATTAAAGTAAATGTTGTTGCCCTATTTTTTCAGTTGCGAAGTATGTTTAAGTTTTTTCTTTATTTCCTATAAAACAGAAAGGAATGGAGATTTTAATGGAGAAGAGAGGAAAAAGGCACATTCAAAAATGAGGATTGCAGATGAGATTCTGCTTCAGGTTGGGAAAAGTGTTTTAACACAGTCTGGCGGTTATACGTCAGGGGATGATTGGAATATTAAAGAACGTGTCCGGTATAAGCCATGTACGGAAGCGGGCAGTATGGTTCTGACAGAACCATATGTAGACCCGGCCGGCGGGAAAGTGATTCTTAGGCAGTAACTCCGGTTTATTATGGGGCTGGTGGAGAGTTTCTTGGTGTAGCAGGTGTCGATGTTTCTTTAGAATATTTAGCTGATATTATGGGTGAGTATAAAATAGGGGATGACGGACATATTTTCCTGCTTTCTGGGGAAGGGATGATAATTTATCATCTACAGGAAGAGATACAGAAGAAAAATATTTCAGAGGTGGCTATTTCACAGAATATTAAAGATGCGGAAGCAGCAGGAAAAAAGCAGTTCCTGAAGTATAAAATGAGTGCTATGACAAAGTATGGTGTGGTTAGCCGGGTTGGCAGCACAGGTTATACAGTTATCAGCAATATGCCGTTTATTGAGCGCTATTCGCAGTTGATAGGAATGATTGCAGTGTTGGTGGTGGAATTTGTTGCAGGCATTTTACTTATTGTGCTTAGTATCAAAAGGAGTGCGGCGAAGCTGTCAAAGCCGATTAAAGAGCTGAATCATACTGCACAGCAGCTTGCCTCTGGCGATTTGGATGTACAGGTTGAAATAACTTCTGAGGATGAGATTGGCGAGTTGGGAGAATCTATTGGACAGACAGATAGTAGGGGAGGTTTTTGGATGAGACAATATATTATGGCACTAGATGCAGGGACAACTAGCAACCGTTGCATTTTGTTTGATAAAAAGGGGAGAATCGTATCAGTTGCGCAAAAGGAATTTACACAGATTTTTCCGAATCCTGGCTGGGTAGAGCATAATGCCGGGGAGATCTGGTCTACACAGCTTGGCGTGGCAGTGGAGGCTATGTCAAAAGTTGGTTTGTCTGCACAGGATATTGCGGCGATTGGAATTACGAACCAGAGAGAAACTACAATTGTATGGGACCGGAAAACAGGGGAGCCAGTTTATAACGCAATTGTCTGGCAGTGCCGCCGTACGTCGGAATATTGTGATAGTTTAAAGGACCGGGGCTTGAAGGACATGTTCAGGAAAAAGACAGGGCTTGTGATTGACGCTTATTTTTCAGCTACTAAGTTAAAATGGATTCTGGATAATGTAGAAGGGGCGCGTGAGCGCGCAGAAAACGGGGAGCTTCTTTTTGGGACAGTTGATACCTGGCTGATTTGGAAACTAACAAAGGGGCGCGTCCATGTAACAGATTATTCTAATGCTTCCCGTACTATGATGTATAATATCAATACATTGCAATGGGATGAGGAAATTTTAAAGGAACTAAATATTCCTATATGCATGTTGCCAGAAGTGCGCCAATCCAGTGAAGTTTATGGGATGACAGACGCATCTTTCCTGGGCGGGCCAGTTCCTGTAGGAAGCGCAGCAGGCGATCAGCAGGCGGCGCTTTTTGGGCAGGCATGTTTCCAGGAAGGGGAAGCAAAAAACACATATGGCACAGGTTGCTTTCTTTTAATGAATACAGGTGGGAAGCCTGTATTCTCTGAAAATGGGCTTGTTACAACCATTGCCTGGGGAGTGGGCGGTAAAGTGGCCTATGCGCTGGAGGGTTCTATTTTTATTGCGGGGGCTTCTGTGCAATGGCTGCGGGATGAAATGAGGCTGATTGATTCAGCGGAGGATTCAGAATATATGGCTCAAAAAGTATCTGATACGAATGGCTGCTATGTGGTTCCGGCATTTACCGGTCTCGGCGCGCCGTATTGGAATCAATATGCTAGAGGCACGATTGTTGGATTAACGCGTGGCGTCAATAAATATCATATAATACGGGCAACATTGGAATCTGTTGCTTATCAAGTAAATGATGTGCTGCAGGCGATGGAAGCTGACTCTGGCATACGGCTTTCTGCTTTGAAAGTAGATGGGGGAGCCAGTTCAAATAACTTTTTGATGCAGGTTCAGTCAGACATTATTGATACTGCTGTACTACGTCCCAACTGTGTAGAAAGTACGGCAATGGGGGCGGCATACCTGGCAGGCCTTGCAGTAGGATTTTGGAAAGATAGGGAAGAGATACTTCAAAATGTGGCAATGAATCAGAAATTTGAACCTCAAATTACAGAATTGGAACGCCAGAAGCGGATAGATGGGTGGAAACAGGCGGTAAGATGCGCGATAGCCTGGAAAGGTTAATATGCATTTGGCAAAAAGCAATTTTTAGAGGCATTTTAAGGAAATCATTGATTTTTGCCGATATATACATATGGATAAATTAACAACTAATTGATGGTGTAAATAGCAAAGACAGGCAGTTTATTATTCGGGCGAAAGCGGAGATGTCTGCATGTGCCTTGCAGAAAAGAGGGAATTATGGGGAATGGAGTTGAAATTTCAACTGGAGAGAACAGGGATGTACAGGAAAATAATAAAATATTATTTCGGATAAGTGCCAACAGCAGGGAGAGACAGGGTGGAAAAGACAGCAAGATAAAGGGAAATGCGATTTATGTAGGAGATTTGGTAAACCGCCAGGAAATGGTTAGCGATAAGTTTGCACAGGCGCAGAAAAGTGCAGTAAAGCGCCTGATGGATCAATTTGAATCTGATTTGGCAATTGATGAGGGGATGGAAGAGAGTGAAACCCTGATTGGTGAACTGGAGAAACACGCTGTGGGAGCGGGGCAGAAACTAAAAGAGCTTGATGAACGGCGGGAAGAAATTATGAAACGCTATGAGATTGCTCCTGATAGCCAGGAACAGAAGGACTTGGAACTGGTGCAAAAGGAAAATGCTGCAAAAAAAGACCCATTTAATGAAGAATTAAAGTTAACGCCAGAGGAAAAGGAACGGCTTAAGGAGATGCCCCCACTTACAAATTATCAGAAGGAAATGTTGGAATGCGATAAGGAAGAAGAAAAGTACAGAGGCATTCTCAATGATAACCGTCAGGATATTATCATTGAGAATGCTACAATCCATGCTACAAAAAAAGCGCTATTAAAGACACATCCTATGGTAGATGCTAAAAAGGATGCAGAGGCAATAATAAAGAATGCGTTAAAAGAGCAGGTTGGAGACCTTATGCAGGAAGGCGTGGATAAGGTTGATGAAGATATGGAGGAAGAGAAGAAGGAGCAGCTCGAAGCCCGGGAAGAAGCTTTGGAGGAAAAAATACGCCGTGAAAAGATGAAAAAGGAGGAAGCAGAGCAGGAAAGAGAAAATCAGGAGCTGCAAGAAACCGTATTTTCTGCAACAATGCAGGCTGTATCTGGCAGCCAGCAGGCAATTTTAAATTTGCAGACAGATGTTAAAACCCTGATTCAAGATCAGATTGTCCTGGATGTAGATATGAAAGGGCTTAGGGTCGATCAGTCAGTGTAACATTCCTGTTTTGAAAAAGTCAGGCAGTTATGAATAGTACAGATGATATTCCATATACTACTGTTTATAAAGTAAAAGACAGTATTGGCAGAAGGAGGAAGTATATGGAAAATTTGCCAGAAGAGCTAGATTTTTTAAAGAAGCTGAACAGCGAAGACAAACAGAGATTTATGAACATGACAACGGAGCAAAAAAGAAATGCTGTTACAGAGAATATGCTTGCGCACGAGGAAGAAAGAAAACGTCAGGAAAATGCAGATATGAACCAGTTAGTGGATAGGATTGCGTCAAAAAGTTTTCAAGGGTAAAGCAGCGCTCTATCCAGTTAGATTTTAAAGTACTTAATGGAGAAAACAAAATGAAAGATATTATAAATGACAGGGAGTATAGAAGGAAGCAGCGCACTGATACAGGAAGTGCGCTGCTTTTCAAAACAGGGAATAGTTGTAACCATAGAAATTACTGGCACAAAAAATGTAAAAAGCTTATTTTAACAGTTATGTTACTGTGTGCCGCATTTTTAGATGAGGCAGATGCATCAGCTCCAGAAAGGCAGGCTGCGGCAGCAGTTGTAGGAGTTGGGAACGAACATGGCAAAACAGCAGATACAGAAGATATTTCTGGCAAGGATGAATCTGAGAGGGAGAATTACTATTTACAACAGGAAAGGAATATGAAATTAAGCCTCGGGGAGAAGGTATTTTTAGCAGTACCTGGAGAGAAAATGCTTTTTTGCAAGAGCAGCAAAAAGAAAGTTGTTTCTGTATCAAAAAGAGGGGCAATTCATGCTTTAAAAGAGGGAAAAGCAAGAATCACGGTAAAAAGTGAACTTGGAGGAGAAGTTACTACAAAAAAGTATCATATAAAAGTTAGTAAATATGGCATGGTATATCCGGTATTCACTATGATGAAGGGAGAACATCTGGATTTACAATGTAATATCGAGGCGGTACATATAAAATGGAAATCCAGTAATCCTTCTGTTGCAAAGGTTTCAAGAACTGGAAAAGTAATTGCAAAAAAGAAGGGAAAAGCTGCTTTAACAGGTATAGGCGAAAATGGAAAAAGGTATTGTTGCAAACTCACAGTAAAAAAACGAGTTCAAAATGTGATTTACCTTACTTTTGATGATGGGCCAAGCCGTTATAGTACAACAAAAATATTAGATATTCTTAAAAAGAACCATGTAAAGGCGACTTTTTTTGAATTGAAACCAGCGAAGAAGGATTTTGATTTGACGAAACGGGTAATAGAGGAAGGACATGCTTTGGCACTTCATGGATATCAGCATAAATACGATATAATTTACCAATCGGAGAAGGCTTATCGTGAAAACCTAAATAAATTAAGGGATTTGTTTTTTGATAAATTTGGCGTATGGTGCACAGTTAGCCGTTTTCCAGGGGGAAGTTCTAATATGGTCAGTAAATATAATCCAGGGATTATGACGAAATTGACTGCAAAACTACATAGCTGGGGATATCATTATTTTGACTGGAATGTAGATAGCCGTGATGCAGGGGGTGCGAGTAGCTCGCAAGAAACTTATTCTAATTTTTGTGCAAGCCTACGAAAAGGACGTGGCAATGTCGTTTTGATGCATGATTTTGCAAATAATGATAAAACAATTAATGCATTGGATAAGATGATTCAGTATGGAAAAAAGAATGGGTTTACTTTTTTGCCGATTACCGCCAGTACAGATGAGGTACACCATCCTGTAAATAATTAGGAAGTATCAGTTGAGAGGAATTTCCAGGGCAGCAAGCATATACTTCTTATTCTGGAAAATAACTGAAGATTTAAAATGGAGGGATATTATGAAACGCAGTGAGATTAATAGGGCAATCCGTATGATGGAAAAATTGGCGGGAGAAAATGGATTCTGCCTGCCGCCTTTTTGCAATTGGTCTCCGGAGGATTGGAAAAATAAAGGGCATGAATATGATGAGATACGAGATAATATGCTTGGATGGGATATTACAGATTATGGCTGTGGTGATTGGGAGAAAGTGGGTTTCGCGCTTATTACACTCCGAAATGGTAACCAGAATAACCCTAAATATAAAAAGGTTTATGCTGAAAAGCTTTTAATGTTAAAAGAAGGGCAACATTCACCGATGCATTTCCATTGGAACAAGTCGGAGGACATTATTAACCGTGGAGGCGGAACATTGCTGCTTCATATATACAATGACGATGGAGAAGGTGGGCTGGCGGATACAGATGTCTTGGTTAATTCTGATGGGCGTTCTTATTATGTCCCTGCTGGGACAGCGGTAGAACTTAATCCAGGAGAAAGCATTACTTTGTGGCCGCATCAGTATCATGATTTTGATGTGCTGACTGGTAGCGGCGATGTTCTGATAGGTGAGGTTTCTATGTGCAATGATGATAATACTGATAACCGTTTTTATGAAAGTGTAGGGCGTTTTCCGAAAATTGAAGAAGATGAGGAACCATACCGTCTTCTGTGCTTTGAGTATCCATCTGCTGACTGAAATGCCAAGAAAATAGATAGTTACCATTTGAAGAGAAACCAGGCATGCCCCGTTGCTTTGCAGCGGGGTATTTGACGTATGTTGTATAGAACGCTTATACGTAAATTTCAGAAGATAGGCATTCTCTTATGTGTAAGCACAACATGTTTGCCGATTTTCTGAAATTAGCCATGAATAGTAACGAATCGTAACCAAATTTGAAAGAAATTCCAAAAAAAGTATTGACAAATAATAATTTGCATGATAGTATAGGTTCTGCTGTCGCACAAAAGAGAAATATGACGACAGAAAAGAATTTCAAAAAAATGGAAAAAAGGTGTTGACAAAGTGATGACAGTGTGGTAATATGAATTTCGCTGCCGCACAAAAGGAAACGCCGGCAGAAAAGAAATTCAAAAAAATAAAA
>CAJUJR010000068.1 GCA_910586605.1 uncultured Lachnospiraceae bacterium
AAGATATTTTTTATTTCCTTAAGTCCGGCTACGATTGGCTGTGAATAGTAACAAACGTTATTGCATCAGCATAAATGCCAGAAACTGTCAGTTGACAGGGGATAGAAAATTTGTTATATTAACTTCTAATAATATGGTAAATGCAGTGATAAGGAGGAGTACATATTTTTTGAATCAGAAGAGAGAAGATGGCTGGTGAAAATCTTTGTTTCGGAAATATGGAAGTAGCCTTTGAGCAGTGGGCTGAACAGGGCAGATGGCAGCAGGAGTATAAATGTATTTTTGTCAGGCAAAATGCACAGATTAATCTCTAAACATTTCCTAAGTAGGCTTCA
Organism: uncultured Lachnospiraceae bacterium; assembly: GCA_910586605.1. GTDB lineage: Bacteria > Bacillota > Clostridia > Lachnospirales > Lachnospiraceae > Butyribacter. The sequence continues at coordinate 336 of CAJUJR010000068.1, forward strand.
ACGGAAGTTCCCGCCGTTATCAGGGAAACGATATAAGCAGCAGGGAAGCATTGGTGAAAATGCTGTTATGCTGCCGTATTGGATGAGTGCAAAGCGTAAGCTTTGAAATTAGGTGGTACCGCGGAGATATTCGCCCTAAGTTAACGGGTTGTTAACTTAGGGTTTTTTTTGTCATAGGAAATTGCGCTGTTATGTAGTGGTTGCCGACAAGAATTGCGAAGCAATTCTTGCTAGCGCACCAGCGCCGGCGGTGCGCTTTTTTATGGAAATATGAATGGAGGGATGCAGATGAAAGGAACAGAAATTATTGTAAAAGCATTGAGAGAAGAAGGGGTGAATCTTGTTTTTGGCTATCCCGGAGGGCAGGCGATTGATATTTTTGACGCACTATATGAGGCAGAGGATATTGACGTGGTTTTGCCAAGGCACGAACAGGCGCTAATCCATGCTGCCGACGGATATGCGCGTTCTACCGGGAAAACAGGGGTATGCCTTGTTACGAGTGGACCGGGGGCAACAAATCTTGTGACAGGGATTGCAACAGCAAATTATGACAGTGTTCCTCTTGTCTGTATTACTGGACAGGTTCCGTTGGGACTGATGGGAAATGATGCATTTCAGGAAGTAGATATTGTTGGGATTACAAACAGCATCTGTAAATATGCGGTAACAGTCAGGACAAGGGAAGAGCTTCCAAGGATATTGAAAGAAGCATTTTACATAGCGCGGACAGGTAGGCCGGGGCCGGTAGTGGTAGATATCCCAAAAGATATACAGCAGGCTTTGGGAAGTGATGAATATCCTTCCGAGGTAAATATGCGTGGTTATAAACCAAATGAAAGCGTCCATGTCGGGCAGATTAAAAAGGCAGTCAGTATGTTGAAAAAGGCGAAAAAACCATTATTCCTTGTAGGGGGCGGAGTAAATATTTCCGATGCCAATGAGCAGATGAAAACCCTTGCTGAAACGACAGGCGTACCTGTGATTACAACAATTATGGGGAAGGGGGCGATTCCAAGTTCCCATGAATTATATCTTGGGAATATAGGGATTCACGGAAGTTATGCGGCAAACCATGCTGTATCAGAATGCGATGTGCTGTTTTCCATTGGGACACGGTTTAATGACAGGATTACTGGGAAAATTAGTGAATTTGCAAAGGATGCAAAGATTATCCATATTGATGTGGACGCGGCGTCCATTTCTAAAAATATTGTTGTAGATATCCCAATTGTTGCAGACGCAAAGCTTGCAATTGAAAAGCTTTTAGAATATGTTCCATCATTAAAAATTGAGAAATGGGTAAGCCAGGTTATGGAGTGGAAAAAGGATTATCCAATTCATATGGAGAATTATCATGGGCTAACGCCAGAAAAAATAATCCGTTATATCAACGAGAATTTTGAACAGCCAATTATTACGACTGATGTAGGGCAGAATCAGCTTTGGGCAACACAATATATCCGGTTGGACAGCAACCGGCAGTTCCTTACTTCCGGCGGCCTTGGGACGATGGGATATGGATTTCCGGCGGCAATCGGGGCAAAGCTTGGAAACCCGGAGAGCACAGTAATTTCTATTTCAGGGGATGGCGGCATCCAGATGAATATCCAGGAGCTTGCAACAGCCGTTGCACTGGAGCTTCCATTGATTTTGGTTGTTATAAATAATGGCTATTTGGGGAATGTAAGGCAATGGCAGGAGCTTTTTTACCAAAAACGTTATTCTAGCACATGCTTGGCATACCGGAAGAGCTGCCAAAGAAATTGCATAGATAAAAGTAAGAAATGCCCAACATATATACCGGATTTTGTAAAGCTGGCAGAAAGCTATGAAGCATATGGAATCCGAATTACAAAGGAAGAAGAAATTGGAGAGGCATTCCGGTATGCAGCAGAACATAAAAATGCACCTACAATTATAGAGTGTATTATTGAACGGGAAGCTAATGTTTATCCGATAGTACCGACTGGAAAGACACTGGATGATATGATTATGGATTAATGGAAAAGGGGATTGCTATGGAAGTAAAAAAGAGATATATATCGCTTTATGTGGAAAACAGGATTGGTGTCTTGGCAAAAATCTCCGGCCTTCTGGCTGGGAAATCTTATAATTTAGATACCTTGACAGTTGGGGAGACGGAGGACCCAACGATATCACGGATGACAATCGGCCTGACAATTGATGATGTGACATTTGAACAGGTGAAAAAACAGCTTAACCGCTGCGTTGTAGTAATTAAGGTAATTGATTTGTCAGGAGTAAAAATCCATAAAAAGGAACTGCTGTTTATTAAGGTTTCAAGCTGTTCTGAAAAGGACAAAGCAGAAATATTCCGGATTGCGCAGGCTTTTGATTTGGAAGTGATAGATTACGACAGGCGACGTGTGATTGTGCAGTGTGTAAAGACAGAGGGCGCAAATAATGATATGATTACATTGTTTAATGATATTTTTGTAAACCGCATAGAAGTGGTCCGTGGGGGAAGTGTGGCAATGGAGGCAATTTCTACGCAGAATCAATAGATGGTGTTACTGCTTACTCCATGCCTGGTAGCTTGAATAGTAACTTTGGATAGTTGTCTTTATATCGTTATTTGCGGATATTTCTTGACTGATTACATATACTATGATATATTATTTTTAGATAATTCTCATAGAACGTGAGATGAAAGAAAGTTCAACAGAAGATTTAGTCGTAGGACGCGACTAAGTAAAATAAAAGAAAAGTCCGCTGAGAAGACAACTCCTGGAAACAGGAGTTGTTTTACGTGGGAGAAGTATATATGGGAAAGAAAAAAAGATTTGTATTTTTGTCAGATGAATTTTATAATGTATATTCAGCATCAAATTATCCTGAAATAGAGCAAAAAAGAAATAGGCCATATATTCAGGTTTGTGTAGAAATTAACGATGTTCGGTATGCTATTCCTTTAAGGTCGGATATACATCATCCGTATGTATTATGGACTGATAAGGCTAATAATTGTGGAGTTGATTTTTCAAAAGCAGTAGTTATTAGTAAAGAAAGTTACATAGATTCAAGAGAACCACATTTGCGTCAGAAAGAATTTGATGCGTTAAGAGGAAAGGATTATAAAATAAAAGTAAAAATGGAAAAGTATATTGAAAAATACAAAAATGCAAAATGTAATTTAAACAAACCTATGAATCAAACATTAGTAAAATACTCTACGCTTCAATATTTTGAAAATGAAATTGGTATATAGGTGTGGAATAGTTAAAAAGATTGATTAAAATATGAGGAGGAAAAAAATGAAATTATCAAAATTAGTTGGTTCCAGATTTAAGGAAAGGCCAGCGGACTGTGTGATTGACAGCCATGCGCTGATGGTGCGCGGCGGCTATATGAAAAATGTTGGGAATGGTATTTTTTCAGAATTTCCATTATTAAAGAAGATTACAGCAAAAATAGAAAAGATTATACGCGAGGAAATGGATGCGATTGATGGGCAGGAGGTACTGTTTCCTGTGACGCTTCCTGCTGATTTATGGGATGAGTCAGGCAGGTATGAATCTGTTGGTAATGAGCTGCTGCGTTTTACTGACCGAAGCAATGCTAGGATGGTACTTGCGATGACACATGAGGAGGCAGCAGTCCATTTAGTAAGAGAATATGCACAGTCTTACACAAAATATCCATTTATGATTTACCAGATTCAGCGAAAATTCCGCGATGAGGCAAGGCCGAGGGCCGGCATGATACGTGTTCGTGAATTTACAATGAAAGATGCATATTCTTTCCATACTTCACAAGAAGATTTAGAAGATTATTATGAAAAATGCTACCAGGCATATAACAGGATTTTTGCCCGTGCAGGAATCCCGGAGGTTGTGACAGTAGCTTCTGATTCTGGCATGATGGGAGGGAATATTTCCCATGAATATATGCTTCTGACGCCAGTGGGTGAGGATTCCATTGTAGTCTGTGCAGAATGTGATTACCGGGCTAATATGGAAGCGGCAGAAAATAAGATAGTAAATGAAGACGCAGGGCAGGCAAAAGAACTTCAGTGTGTGGAGACGCCGGAATGCAAGACAATAGAGGCGGTTTGTGATTTCTTAAACAGTGATGTGAAAAAGTCTTGTAAGGCTGTTGTCTATCAGAAAAATGCAGATGACACTTTTGTAGTAGCTTTTGTGCGGGGGGATTATGAGGTAAATGAGACAAAACTTAGAAATCTTGTTGGCGGGGAACTCCATACTGCAGAAATAATAGAGGAAGACTGCCTTGTAGCAGGCTATATTGGGCCTTACGGGATTGCAAAAGAAGCCGAAGTGTACCTGGATGTTTCCCTAAAGGGGATTTCGGATCTTGTAGCAGGTGCAAACAAAGAAGGGTATCATTACACAGGGCTGAATCTGGAGCGGGATTTAGAGAAGGCAGAATATGTAGATATATCTAAGATACAGGAGGGAAGTATCTGCCCTTGTTGTGGGAATAAAGCGATTACAATAAAACGAGGCATTGAAGTTGGCAATATTTTCCAGCTTGGAACGAAGTATACAAAGACAATGAATATGCAGTATACAGATGAAAATGGACAGCAGCAGTACCCTATTATGGGCTGTTATGGGATTGGCGTTGGCCGTCTTGCTGCATCTATTTGTGAGGTATGCCATGATGAATATGGGCCTGTGTGGCCAATTACGGTTGCCCCTTGGGAAGTCCATATTTGCTGCCTGCGTGCTGATGATACAGAAGCAAAGGAAACGGCAGATAAATTATACCAGGAACTTTTAAAAGATGGTGTTGAAGTAATTTATGATGACCGTGAAGGCATCCGCCCAGGGGCGATGTTCTCTGATGCAGATTTACTTGGCGTTCCAATCCGTGTAATTGTCAGCCCAAGGAATTTGAAAGAATCCTGTGTGGAAATTACGACAAGGGATAAATCTGTGAAAGAAATGATTCCAATTAAAGAGACAGCTTCTTATATTAAAGGCTTAAGGCAGAAGCTTTATGAGGATATCAAGGAAAAGGTTACAGAGTAATCTGGGGTTACTATTTATAGTGGCAATTTGAGTCATTACTGAGAGTTTATGTGAAAGAAAGGATTGCTTATGACAATTTGGGAGGAATCGCAAATTGCGGCAGAGGCAGGGAAATATCAGGATATTGTATTGTTTGGGAAGCCGTCTCTTGTAAATATTATGTGCCGGTATTTTTTAGCAAACCAGATGGCAGTGCAATATGTTTCTTATGCAGATAACCAAAAGAAATCGGGGGCTTTTTGCGGAGTCCCTTTTGCTTCTGTGAACAAGGCAGTGGACAAGGAATGTTTAATTTTTGCACTATACGACAGTCATGATAGTGAACAGACAGAACTTGCCGGGCAAATACTTTATAAGAATGGCTGCAAGAATGTGGCGGTTATTGATTATGAGCTGATTGTAGAAATTGGTGCAAAAGAGCATGTGCATCTGGATTTTGTCTGTGGAGGTTTTGTAAAATGTGGCACTTCATCCCTGCACAGTGCATTGAAAAAGCATAAAAGGATTTTCTTGCCAAAGAAAAAGGAAACGCTTTATATGGGGTGGCGTGCCGGTATAGAGGACGCCCCGGAACGGTTTAATACCATTTACTTTCCGGATGTGAAGGAAGGGCAGGTGACAGGGGATATAGAACCAAGTTACCACAATAATGCAGATGGTGTTTATGAGTGTTATGGGAAAAACACAAAAATTCTCTTTGTCGTGAGAAATCCGGCAGATGCTGCCTATTCTTACTTTAAGATGCTGATGCGCAAGACGATGGATAAAAGACAGGTGAATTATTACCGCCGCCATTTCCGGTACCACGTCGATATGTTTGATGATTATATACAAGATTATATTGTGACAGAAGAAAATACAAGGTTTAAATATATTGAACATATCCGTAAATATGAAGAATATTTTGGGAAAGACAGGATTAAGGTGGTATTTTTTGAAGAACTGATTCAAAATACAGAGCAGGTAATGGATGAGGTACAGAAGTTTATTGGGGTAAAGCCAAAGAAATTTATATCACTCCCCCATTCTAATGAGGGAAAGCTGGTTTCAAGAAATTATGCCAGCGCCTGGATTAACCGTATTATTTATGGGATGGATGTTAAGCTGCGTTCTGTTTATTCTAAAAAGGTGAAAAAATGCCATGAGAAGTGTAAGGATTTTCTCCATAAATATACGCTTGTGCAGAATGATGAAAAAATGAACCAATCCAGCCGGGTATTTTTAAATGAGTTTTATAAAGAAAGCATACATGAGTTGGAAGAGTATTGCGGGAAGACGCTTGGAGGCCTTTGGTATTAGATGCGCTTGCATTGCCAGGGGCTTTCGTGTAAAATAAATGTTTATAAGATTGTGGTTCTTAAGAGAAAGGTGGAATATAGGATGTTTAAAATTAATGAGAATTATTTAAAGTTGCCAGGAAGTTACCTGTTTTCGGATATTGGAAAAAAAGTTGCCGCTTATACAGAGGCGCATCCGGAGAAAGAAATTATCCGTCTTGGGATTGGGGATGTAACGCTGCCATTGGCGCCGGCAGTGATTGACAGACTCCACAGTGCAGTAGATGAAATGGCAAAGGCTGAAACATTTAAAGGATATGCCCCAGATTTAGGATATGATTTTTTGCGGAATGCAATTGTAGAACATGATTATAAAGCAAGAGGGTGTGCGATTTCTGCAGATGAGATTTTTGTCAGCGATGGTGCAAAAAGTGATTCTGGAAATATTGTAGATATTTTTGCAGATGACACAAGGATTGCAGTTTGTGATCCGGTCTATCCGGTTTATGTGGATTCTAACGCGATGTCAGGACGTACTGGGACATACCATCCAGAAGAGGAAAAATGGGACAGGGTAATCTATATGCCTTGTACAAAAGAAAATAATTTCTGCCCGGAACTTCCAAAAGAGGCGCCGGATATGATTTATCTTTGCCTGCCAAATAATCCGACTGGGACAACCCTTACAAAAGATAAGCTTCAGGTATGGGTGGATTATGCTTTGAAAAATGGTGCAGTGATTATTTATGATGCAGCGTATGAAGCATATATTTCTTCTGAAAATGTACCACATACAATTTATGAATGCGAAGGCGCTGCTGCTTGTGCAATTGAGATTCGTAGTTTTTCTAAAAATGCCGGATTTACAGGGACGCGCCTTGGATTTACTGTAATCCCAAAAGAATTGAAGTGTGGGGATGTTTCCCTTCATTCCCTTTGGGCTCGCCGACATGGCACGAAATTTAACGGCGCCCCTTATATTATCCAGGCTGCTGGTGCGGCTGTCTATACAGAGGAAGGGCAGAAACAGACAAAAGAACAGATCGCTTATTATATGAATAATGCACGCGTGATCCGTGAAGGGCTGACAAATGCTGGGTATGAAGTGTTTGGCGGTGTGGATGCGCCATATATTTGGTTAAAGACACCGGAAAATATGAAGTCATGGGATTTCTTTGATTATCTGTTAACAGAATTAAATATTGTCGGCACGCCTGGCTCTGGCTTTGGACCAAGCGGGGAAGGGTATTTCCGCCTGACGGCTTTTGGAAGTGCAGAGAATACTATAAAAGCAATGGAACGGATTAAAAACGGCAAGGCAGAGTAAAGTTGGCATTTATATAAAAAGAGGGAAAAAGGGATTGTTTTAAAGGACAGGCCTTGGATAGGGATAGTTTTATAAACAATCCCTGGATGGAGGGAATATGATAAAAGGTTTAAAAAGATTAGTAATGGCAGGGGCGCTGGTTTTATCTCTTGCTGCTCCTACAGCTGCGTTAGCAGATGCAACAATTGAGGACGAAGATACAAGTTTTGACCGTTATCTTGCATTTGGCGCAGATTTAAAAAAGAATGAGCGTGCAACAGTACTTTCAGAGCTTGGGATTACGGAGGCGGATATAGCAGATTATAAAACAATCCAGATTACCAATCAGGAGGAGCATGATTATCTGGGCAGTTATATAGATGCTTCCGTAATTGGGACAAGGGCGCTTTCCTCTGTTATGGTCGTTAAGACAGAAAAAGATACAGGAATCCATGTGGAAACTAAAAATATCGGCTACTGTACGCCAGGGATGTATTGTAATGCACTTGTTACGGCAGGGCTTACTGACGCTAATGTCACAGTAGTCGGGCCATTTAACATTTCTGGCACTTCTGCATTGGTCGGTGCGATGAAGGCATATGCGACGATGACAGGGGAGAAAATTACAGAGGATATTATGGACACGGCGACAGATGAGCTTGTGACAACGGCTGAGCTTGGAGAGAGCATGGGCGATAAGGAGCGGGCGGCAGAACTGATTGCAGCCGTAAAGCAGAAAGTATTTTCGGAAGAACTGACAACGGGGACAGATATCAGGGATGCGGTAGAAGCTTCTGCAAGAGCCCTGAATTTGAACATTTCGGACGAGGATGTTGAAAATATTGTAGATATGATGGAAAAGGTATCTAAGATTGATATTGATGTGGATGCCATTACAGAACAGGCAAAGGGGATTTATGATAAGCTGAAGGATGCCGGAGTGGATTTTAGTAAAGTAGATACTTCTGGTTTGTTTGATAAAATTGGGAGTTTTTTTGCCGGAATTTTTGAGGCAATCGCAGATTTCTTTACCGGACTTTTTGGATAGAAAAGGAGTAGGATATGGCAAATATTATTTCTGATGAAACAATTGAGTATGTTGGGATTCTTGCGAAGCTTGAGCTGGATGAAGAAGAAAAGGAACAGGCGAAAAAGGATATCGGGGAAATGTTGGATTATATTGATAAATTAAATGAACTGGATACTTCCGGAGTAGAGCCAATGTCCCATGTATTTCCAGTCCACAACGTTTTCCGTGAGGATGTTGTTGCAAATGGTGATGGGAGGGAAATAACGCTTGCCAATGCACCGGAGAAAAAGGAAGACAGCTTTGTTGTGCCAAGGACAATTTGATGCATAACAGTGGCAGACAGGAGGATAGGATATGTCTTTAATGGGTTTAACGGCAGTTAGCCTTGGAAAAAAGATAAAGGCAGGGGAAGTCTCTGCCATTGAGGCAGTGCAGGAAGCATTGGCTTCTATTCATGAAAAGGAAGACGTTGTCAATAGTTTTGTGACAGTAGAAGAAGAACGTGCTTTAAAGCGTGCCAAGGAAGTGCAGAAAGGGATTGAGGATGGCACATATACAGGGGCGCTCGCTGGTGTTCCTGTGGCAATAAAAGATAATATGTGCACAAAAGGAGTGCTTACAACTTGCAGTTCTAAAATCTTGGAAAATTATATCCCGGCTTTTTCATCCGAAGCAGTGCTTCGCTTAGAAAAAGCTGGGGCTATCATTCTTGGGAAAACAAATATGGATGAGTTTGCTATGGGCAGCACAACAGAGACTTCTGCATTTGGCACGACAAAAAATCCTTGGAATATAGGCCATGTCCCAGGCGGTTCCTCAGGCGGTTCTTGTGCAGCAGTAGCGGCGGAAGAATGTTCTTACGCATTGGGCTCTGATACAGGTGGTTCCATCCGCCAGCCAAGTTCATTTTGTGGTGTGACAGGCATGAAACCAACCTATGGGACGGTTTCACGTTATGGTTTGATTGCGTATGGCTCTTCTCTAGACCAGATTGGGCCAGTTGCAAAGGATGTAACGGATTGTGCTGTGATTTTGGAGACGATAGCCGCCCATGACAAAAAGGATTCTACGTCTGTAGAGCGGAAAGACTGCGATTTTACTTCTGCTTTAAAAGATGATGTAAAAGGTATGAAAATAGGTATCCCAAGGGATTATTTCGGAGACGGGCTGGATGCAGAAGTCAGGGAAAAGGTTATGGATGCTGCCAAAACGTTAGAAGCAAAAGGCGCAGTTGTGGAAGAGTTTGATTTAAGCCTTGTGGAATATGCGATTCCGGCATATTATGTGATTGCATGTGCAGAGGCAAGTTCTAATCTGGCGCGTTTTGATGGGGTAAAATATGGCTTCCGTACAGACGAGTATGACGGACTCCATAATATGTATAAAAAAACACGTTCAGAAGGCTTTGGCGCAGAGGTGAAACGCCGTATCATGCTTGGTTCTTTTGTGTTAAGTTCTGGATATTATGATGCATACTATTTGAAAGCGCTCCGGACAAAAGCTTTGATTAAGCAGGCGTTTGATAAAGCATTTAGCCAGTATGACATGATTTTAGCGCCGGCTGCCCCAACTACAGCTCCACGGCTTGGAGATAGTTTAAATGACCCAATTAAGATGTATCTTGGGGATATCTACACGATATCTGTCAATCTGGCAGGGCTTCCAGGGATTTCACTGCCTTGTGGGAAGGACTCCAAAGGTCTTCCAATTGGACTGCAGTTAATTGGAAATTGTTTTGAGGAAAAGAAAATTATCCAGGCGGCATATGCATTTGAATTGACCAGAGAGTATGAACACTGCCCTTTGGCTGCAGGGAAATAAGGGGGATATAGATTATGAAACAATTTGAGACAGTTATTGGGCTTGAGGTCCATGTTGAGTTGGCGACAAAGACAAAGATTTTTTGTTCCTGCTCTACGGAGTTTGGAGGAGAGCCAAACTCCCACACCTGTCCTGTTTGTACAGGGATGCCAGGCTCCCTTCCTGTCCTGAATAAGCAGGTGGTAGAGTACGCCATTGCCGTAGGGCTTGCAACAAACTGTAAAATAACGCAGAATTGCAAATTTGACAGGAAGAATTACTTTTATCCGGACAATCCTCAGAATTATCAGATTTCCCAGCTCTATCTTCCAATATGCAGGGACGGCTGGATTGAAGTGGAAACAGAAGATGGGGGAAAGAAAAAAGTTGGCATCCATGAAATCCATATGGAGGAAGATGCTGGCAAACTGATTCATGATGAATGGGGAGAAAATTCGCTGGTAGATTTTAACCGTTCTGGCGTACCGTTAATTGAAATTGTGTCAGAGCCTGATATGCGTTCAGCAGATGAAGTAATTGCATATCTAGAAAAGCTGAGGCTGATGATCCAGTATCTTGGCGCTTCTGACTGCAAATTGCAGGAGGGTTCTATGCGGGCTGATGTGAATTTGTCTGTCCGTGAAGCTGGCACAGAAGAATTTGGCACAAGGACAGAGATGAAGAACCTAAATTCTTTTAAAGCAATCCGCAGGGCAATTGAAGGAGAACGGGAACGGCAGATTGATTTGATTGAAGCAGGGGAGAAGGTGGTCCAGGAAACAAGGCGTTGGGATGACGCTAAGGAATATTCCTATGCTATGCGCTCGAAAGAAGATGCGCAGGATTACCGTTATTTCCCAGAACCAGATTTGGTGCCTGTAATTATCAGTGACGAATGGCTTCAGGAAATTAAAAGCCGCCAGCCAGAGCTGCGTACAGAGAAATTAGAGCGTTATAAAAAAGAATTCCAGATACCAGAATACGATGCTAATATTATTACTTCCAATAAAAGGCTGGCAGATATTTTTGAAGAGACTACAGCAATTTGTAAAAACCCCAAGAAGGTGTCAAATTGGCTGATGGTGGAAACTATGCGGTTGTTAAAGGAGCATGAAATGGAGCCGGAGCAGATTACATTTTCCCCGGAAAACCTTGCAAAACTGATTCAGCTTACAGATGACAGGGCAATTAATAGCTCTGTGGCAAAAGAAGTATTTGAAAAGATTTTTGCAGAAGATATTGATCCCGAAGCTTATGTAGAGGAAAACGGGTTAAAAACAGTTTCTGATGATGGGGCGCTCCGCAGTACAATTGAAAAGGTGATTGCTGACAATCCACAGTCTGTTGAGGATTACCATAATGGGAAAAAGAAGGCAATTGGCTTTTTAGTGGGGCAGACAATGAAAGCAATGCAGGGGAAGGCAGATCCTGCCATGGTAAACCAGATTCTGGCTGAATTATTAAATTGACATGCCGCTGTTAGCGGCACTGTCTCAAGGAAGAAGGAGGGAAATGGGATGGACGAACAGCGCAGGGCAAAGCGTACAAAGATTCAGATGAGCCTGGAAGTGTCTTCGGTTTTTAAGCAGGATAATATAAGGGTAAGGCATATGCATGCGCCAATTGAAATCTGCAATATATCAAGAAATGGGATTGGCTTTACGACCGAAAGCATATTGCCGCTTGGCTATTATTTTGACGCAAAGCTGAATTTCCTGGAAACAGGGGAAAACTTAAATTGTGTTGTACGTATTTTGCGTCAGGACAAGGATGAGAATGGGAAGAATTTTTATGGCTGTGAATTTGTCGGCCTGTCTTCTGTTTTCGACTATATATTTGATGGAATTGAAGGGTTAGAGGCAGAGTAAATTTTTAAACACGTTTAGGGGAATGCGTTAGCATTCCCCTTTTAGTGTGTAGTAGGAGGTATTTACAGTTCATTTTTACCAGTTTGGAAATTTCTGAAACTACCACTTTTTACAAATTGAAATCTAATTTGTAAAAGATATCAGGCTCTGATATCAAAGGAAAAGCGTTTCATATCTGTTGTTGCATGTGTATTGACTTTTGTATTGATAAAATCATCTACTGTTGGGGACGGCTGTTCTTTTTCCTGGAAGTTCATCAGGCAGTTAAATCCCTGTAGGCTAAGCGCCTCTTTTAGCATATGCTCATTTACATGGAACAGGTTGACAGATTCTTTATCGTTTAATGAAAACTGTGCGCTGATATCGCTATGGTTACGTTCCAGGCGGATATCAATTGTTCCAAGATGTTCCATGTCAAGATGTAGCAGGATGCTTGCTTTTTCCGGATTCTGGCGCAGCCGTTCTTTTTGGGAATAGACGTATAAATCACTGTGTGCATCCTGGCTTGGCAGTTTCAATGGCAATTGGAAATACGAAAAGGTTTCATTTAATGTTTTCATAAAGAAAATATTCTTTTCAATATCATGTGCAGAGTTATTTAATTGCTGGGAATCTGATCCGGAAAGTGTTGTCTGTATCAGGTTTTGGAACTGCCGCATCTGGGAATGGATTCTGGAATAAAACTCTGAAATACCGCCCTTAGAAAGCTGGTCCGGCGTCATAGTCCAGGCGCTTTGCAGTTCCCTTCCAAATAATTTTTCAAACGCAGAGGAAGCAAAGAGGCTTTTAATCTGTTCACTGTCGGAAAGCCCGATAGAATTATAAATCGCAGTTAAAACATCTTTTGTGGATGCTTCCCCAGAAGCAATTTTCATCAGCATCGTGCGGCTGATTGGGAGGTTCTGGAGTTCATTTAACAGTTCATTCCGTTCATTTGCAGAAAGATAGCTGCTTAGTAAATCCTGGCTTCTGGCAAAGTTCTGATAGGCGTCTGCAAGGACAGAGAGGGAAGTATTTGGCGTTGTTTGCGGCGCTGCCTGGGAGGTGACAGAGTTGCGTAATGCATCCAGCGTCCCAGAAAGGGTGTTTTTTGCATTTTCAGAAATAGAATGCAAGAATTTCCCGGCAAAGGCAAATCGGTTTTCTGGCTTAACTGTTTCTTCTGCCACTTCTTCCGCGCTTTCAGGGGCAATTTCCAGGATTTCGGTTTCTTCTGCCTGGTTTAGAGTAATCACATTTTTTACAAAGTCTTCTGTGATGACAGGAGGGTTTTCGGCTGCTGGTTCCAGAGCCTGGTTGATTTGGTTTAATTGTTCAACGAGCGTTCCAATATCGTCACCATTGGGGGAAGCAAGCGTACCAGACATGGCGGCGTCACGTATCATTGTCAAGGCATCCTGGAGTGAAAGCGTCTCATCTTTTAACTGTGCCAGGATATCTTCTGTCATTGCTGTGTTGGAGAGCATTTTTAAAATATCTTCCTGTACCTGCTGCGGCAAATCAGCAATTGTCTGTGGGGCTGTTATTGTTTCAGGGGAAGAAAGCCCAATGGAAAGAAGGGTTTTCCCAAAAACAGCAACGGCGTCTGCCGGGCTGTCGCTAGCCAGTGTCTGCAGAAGGGAGGGGATACTTTTGGAGAAGTCCTGCAGACGTTCCAATAATTGGTAGTTGTCATTTCGATAATTGCTAAACTGCTCAACAGAGTCAGGGTTTAACTGCATCATTAAACGTTTCATAACAGCAAGCGTATTCATATCTTCAGTATTTAAGTCATAAGACTGCTGCATTAGGTTCTGGATGGATTCACGGTTAATTGGCAGTAGATTGTCCATCAGCGCCTTCACGGTTGCCTGGTTGCGTTCTGTTGCCGGAAGGTTTGCCTCTTCTAAAGCTTTGTTGATTAAAGCGATTTCTGTATCTGTATAACCTGTAGATATATTTTCCAGGTAAATGGTATTTCCAGCGATATTTGTCAGGCGGAAGGAGCCGGTCTGACCAATGGAGTACGAAGCGCTGTCTGGAATCTGGGCACGTACTACTGTGTTGTCTTCCAAGGTAATGGAAATTTCATTATTTCTGAGGTCTGTAATCTCACCGCGCAATACGTCTCCCAGATGAAGGGAAGCAGGGCTGCGTGAAACGCCATAATTTGCGGAGGTGTTGCCTACAGTCCTTCCGGCCTGCCCAGAAGCGCTCCGTGGGTTTGCTGCCCTTTGCTGGACGCTGCCCTGCCTGCCGCCATGTGCCTGGCGTCCCTGGTTTGTCTGTAATGGGTTGATTTTTTGCTCCATAGCCATATTCCTCTCTTTCCTCTTTCTTCTTATTATATCGGCAGAAATGCGTGTTCCTCTGAAAAATTTCTAAAAGGAATCTGTTTTTCTATATTGTGTATAATAATGGATAATAACCTTTAAAATGTTACTATTCACAGCCAATCGTAGCCGGACTTAAGGAAATAAAAAATAT
>CAJUJR010000069.1 GCA_910586605.1 uncultured Lachnospiraceae bacterium
ATATTTTTTATTTCCTTAAGTCCGGCTACGATTGGCTGTGAATAGTAACATTTTAGTGCCAAAATAGTAAAAATTTTCAATTTACTATTTACAATATGGTGATTTTGTGTTAAGATTATGTCAAATGTAAGATATGCTATTTATAGCAGATGCATTTTTCCCCTTTTGTTACGAAATAGAAATCAGAAAAAAACCGTTCCTGATTGTGGGAACGGTTCTTTTTTGTGCAATAGGAAATTGCTGTAATCGTGATGGTATATCAATGAAAACTATCATGCTTAAGAAAAAGAATGGAGATATAGAATGACTTTTGAAGAATTGTGTTTAGACCCGCGGATTTTGCGGGCAGTTACAGAGATGGGGTTTGAACAGGCGAGCCCGATTCAGGCTAAATCAATACCGATTGCGGTGGAAGGCCGTGATATGATTGGGCAGGCACAGACGGGGACAGGGAAGACGGCAGCTTTTGGGATTCCGCTTTTACAGAGGGTAGACCCGCATAATAAGAAGCTGCAGGCAATTGTTTTATGCCCGACCAGGGAGCTGGCAATCCAGTCTGCAGATGAAGTCCGCAGGCTGGCAAAGTTTATGCATGGGATTAAAGTGCTTCCGGTATATGGCGGACAGGAGATTTCAAAGCAAATCCGTTCATTAAAGGGCGGCGTACAGGTGATTATTGGTACGCCTGGAAGGGTAATTGACCATATTAACCGCAGGACGTTGAAACTGGAGCAGGTTGGGGCAATTGTCTTGGATGAAGCGGATGAAATGCTGAACATGGGATTCCGTGAGGATATTGAAACCGTTCTCGAGAGGCTTCCCGAAGAGCACCAGACGCTTTTGTTTTCGGCAACGATGCCTAAGCCAATCCTGGAAATTGCCAGGAATTATTTAACAAACCCGGAAACGGTAAAGGTAATAAAGAAAGAACTGACAGTGCCAAAGATTGACCAGTATTATTATGAGGTAAATCCACGTAAGAAAAGTGAGGTATTGTCCAGGCTGTTAGATATGTATGACCCGGAACTTTCCCTTGTTTTCTGTAATACAAAGCGTAAAGTAGACGAATTGGTTGAGGATTTAAAGGGTAGGGGATATTTTGCCGAAGGGCTGCATGGCGATATGAAACAGTCGCAGCGTGACAGGGTAATGAATGGATTCCGTAATGGAAGGACGGATATTTTGGTTGCGACAGATGTTGCTGCGCGCGGGATTGATGTAGATGATGTGGAAGCCGTTTTTAATTATGATGTCCCACAGGATGATGAATATTATGTCCACAGGATTGGAAGGACAGGCCGTGCTGGAAGGAGCGGGCGTGCATTTACCCTGGTGGTTGGAAGGGAAATTTACAAATTAAAAGATATCCAGCGTTATTGTAAAACGAAAATTAAGCGCCAGCCAATTCCGTCAATGGATGATATTACGGACATTAAGGCAGAAAAAGTATTAGAGAAGGCAGGCGGGTTGATTGAAAGCGAGAATCTTGGCAAACTAATAGATATTTTAGAAGAGCATCTGGATGATAAAGAATATTCTTCCTTGGAGATGGCAGCGGCGCTTTTAATGATACAGATGGGAGATAATGGCGCGCCAGAATTAGAGAAGGAAGATTTTGGGGATACTGGGGCAGAGCCCGGCATGGTTCGCCTGTTTATCAATATTGGGAAAAAGCATAGAGTCCGTATTGGTGATATCCTTGGGGCGATTGCAGGAGAATCTGGTATGGAAGGGGAGCTTGTCGGTGCAATTGATATGTACGACAGTTACACCTTCGTAGAAGTGCCTCGGGAGTATGCCTCTGAGGTAATTGACGCAATGAAACATGCTAAAATTAAGGGCAAGCAGGTAAATGTAGAACCGGCAAACCATAAATAAAGATGTTTTATGCATATTGTTTAGAATGCCCGTGAATAGTTACATGTTTTATGTTGGATTTTCTGAAAAGGCAAAATTTGGGCTTGACGGATGCATTGTTATACGTTATAGTATTAAAGTGTATTAGGCATATAGAATATGCTATAAAATAATATTAGGGAACTCTTATTCAGAGTGGTGGAGAGTGAAGGCTCTATGAAACCACGGCAACCCCTGTTTTATCAGGAAGGTGCCAATCTCAGCGAGAAATCGATCAATAAGAGGAGTTGAAGTGGTATTTCAATCCGTTTTATTGAGGTGTTTCGATAAAACGGATTTTTTTCTTGTTGGCGGGATGATAGCCTGTTTGTTCAATCAGGCGTTTCTGTTTTGCCAAAAGGCGCTCCTTAAATGAATGAGAACCCGGTATACAGGCTGCAAGTCAAAAGAAAAAGAGGAAAGGGTGAAAGAAAAAAAGAGGAAAGGATAATATGCAAACACATATCTTTCACTCTTTGTGTTTGCGCCTCAAATGAAGATGCAGGCATTTTCGCTTGAGGCTTGGTGCAAATCATGGAGAAACATTTATTTACGTCAGAATCAGTAACAGAGGGGCATCCGGATAAAATCTGCGATAATATATCAGATGCTATCTTAGATGCATTAATGGCTCAGGATCCAATGAGCCGTGTTGCGTGTGAAACGACGATTACCACAAATTTTGTTATGGTAATGGGAGAGATTACAACAAAGGCAAGCGTTGATTATGAGAAAATTGTCCGTGAGACAATCCGCGAGATTGGCTATGACGATGATGTGAAAGGTTTTAATTGCGATACCTGTGAGGTTAAAATTTTGCTGGACAACCAGTCGGTAGATATTGCAAGAGGCGTGGACAAAGCGCTTGAAGCAAGGGAAAATGCAATGTCAGATGCAGAGATTGAAGCGATTGGTGCTGGCGACCAAGGAATGATGTTTGGCTATGCTACAGATGAAACAGAAGAGTATATGCCATATCCGATTGCCTTGGCACATAAGCTTACAAAGAAGCTGACAGAAGTCCGTAAAAATGGAATGATGCCCTATTTGCGTGCCGATGGGAAGAGCCAGGTGACAGTAGAGTATGATGAGGAAGATAAGCCGGTACATATCAATGCCGTAGTTATTTCTTCCCAGCATGCAGCAGAGGTAACACAGGAACAGATCCATACAGATATCCGTAAGCATGTTATTAATGCAGTTTTGCCACAGGAACTGGTTGATGAAAATACAAAAGTATTTATCAATCCGACAGGGCGTTTTGTTATAGGTGGGCCAAATGGGGACAGCGGTTTGACAGGGCGTAAAATCATTGTAGACACATACGGCGGGTATGCACGTCATGGTGGCGGGGCATTTTCTGGGAAAGATTGTACGAAAGTGGACAGGAGCGCCGCATATGCAGCGCGTTATGTTGCAAAAAATATAGTAGCAGCAGGGCTTGCAAAGAGATGTGAGATTCAGCTTTCTTATGCTATTGGAGTTGCGCAGCCTACTTCTGTAATGGTAGATACTTTTGGCACAGGGAAGGTTCCGGAAAGCAAGTTAGAAGAGATTATCCGTGAAAACTTTGACCTCCGCCCGGCAGGGATTATTAAGATGTTAGACCTGCGCCGCCCAATTTATAAGCAGACAGCCGCTTATGGGCATCTTGGAAGGAACGATTTGGATTTACCATGGGAAAAAACAGATAAAACGGAGCTGTTGAAAAAATATCTGTAAATTTGTAAAAAGAAATAGAATTGGAGGCCTTGCTGATTTCCAGAAAAAAGAAGTCAGTAAGGTCTTTTAGGATTAGGAACTGTTAAGAAATAACTTTGCAGGTTGCGCGGTTATTTCTTAACAGTTCCTTAATAAGGAAGAAAAAAATGATGGAATTGCCAAAGGATGTAAGACAGATAATAGAAACGTTGGAAAATGCAGGATATGAAGCATATGCAGTTGGTGGCTGTGTACGGGACATGGTGTTAAAAAGGGTTCCGAAGGATTGGGATATTACTACGTCGGCCAGGCCGGAGCAGGTAAAGGCGCTGTTTCGCAGGACAATAGATACAGGGATTGAACATGGGACAGTAACCGTTATGAAAAACCATGTTGGTTATGAGGTGACGACTTACCGGATTGATGGAGAATACGAAGACAGCCGCCATCCGAAAAATGTGGAGTTTACTGACAACCTGGTCCTGGATTTGGAGAGGCGGGATTTTACAATTAATGCAATGGCATATCATCCTGTCAGGGGAGTTGTAGATGCTTTTTCAGGGATGCAGGATATTGAAGGCCATATAATACGCTGCGTGGGGGATGCCGGGGCAAGGTTTGACGAAGATGCGCTTAGGATGCTCCGCGCCGTCCGTTTTTCTGGGCAGCTTGGCTTTGCCATTGAAGATAAGACGCTGCTGGCAATGAAAGAGCGGGCAAAAGATTTACAACAAATCAGCGCAGAACGTATTCGGACAGAGCTGGTAAAGCTTTTGGTGTCAAAAGATGCCAGGCAGATTAGGGTAGCATACCAAACAGGCATGACAGAGGTGTTTTTCCCGGAATTTGATAAGATGATGGGATTAGAACAGAAAAATCCACATCATATTTATACAGTTGGAGAACATACGATTCACAGTATTGAAGCGATGAATTACTTTTTTGGGGAATACTCCAACCATTTTGATTTTAAACTGGTTTCTGTTGAGGCAAAAACACTGGCAGAAAAATTGGTGGAGGGGCTGACTGCAAAGCAGCACAGCATACTTTGCGCCGCAATGTTGTTCCATGATATAGGGAAACCGGATGCGATGACAATAGATGAAGTAGGAATTGGGCATTTTCATGGACATCAGAAGATAAGCGAACAAATTGCAGATAGGGTTTTAAAGCGCCTTGCGTTTGACAATGAGACAATTTCCCTGGTAAAGCGTTTGGTTTTCTGGCATGATTACCGTTTTTCGGAAAGCCCTGGGGAAATGCGGCGTGCAGTTTCAAAAATTGGGAAAGACCTTATGCCGCTTTTGTTTTTGGTGCAGATGAGCGATGCCCTGGCGCAAAATCCGATGACAATAGAGGAAAAGCTGCAAAGGATATGCAGCGCGGCCGGGTTGTGGCAGGATGTTCTGTTGTCAAAAGCAGCGCTAGAGTTAAAAGATTTACAAATTTCAGGAAAAGACTTGCTTGATATAGGTATTCCGCAGGGGCCTGAGCTTGGGAAGTTGTTAAAAATGGCCTTAGAATATGTGTTGGAGGAACCAGAACGTAATAAAAAAGAGTTTCTTTTAGAGTGGATTGGAAAAAATTTCTTGTAACAGCGGAAAGAATGCGATACAATAAAAAGATATAATGTGAAGTCTGCTGAAATGCAGGGAGTGGAGGAATGTATGGAGCTTAATATCCGTCTGAACCAGATGTCGAAGTCATTAAAGACACAGTTTTATATTGACAATCTTGCGATGATTTTTAATCCGCAGGCATTGTTTAGTGATGGGACACAGATGTACCGTGAACCAATAGACCCAAAGGAAAATGAGTATGTTACCATCCGTTTCCGTGCGGGCAGGGAAAACCTGGATGAGGTGTATTTAGTTTGTGGTGATGAGCGCCAGAAAATGGGCAAGATATCAAATGACAGGATATTTGATTATTATGAGGGCGGCATCCAGTTAGGGACAGAACGTGTAGAATATTATTTTGAAATACATTGCGGCTCATTTGTCTGTTACTATAATTCTGTTGGTGTTTGTGATAATATAGAGAATTATTATAATTTTTGGATTACCCCATCATTTTCTACACCGGATTGGGCAAAGGGTGCGATTTTCTATCAGATTTATATAGACCGTTTTTATAATGGCGACCGTAGCAATGATGTAGAGGATGATGAATATATTTATATCGGAGAAGGGACGACACGAGTAACAGATTGGAATAAATATCCGGCAGAAATGGGCGTCCGGGAGTTTTATGGCGGCGATATTGCTGGGGTAATGAAAAAACTGGATTACTTACAGGATTTGGGGGTAGAAGTTATTTATCTGAACCCAGTATTTGTGTCGCCTTCTAACCATAAATATGATATACAGGATTATGATTATATTGACCCCCATATTGGAAAGATAGTAAAAGATGAAGGGGAATTTTTAAAACGTGGGGAAAATGGGGAGCTTTTGTATGATTCCAATCATCCAAATAAAAAGGCGTCCCGCTATATCTGCCGTGTAACAGATAAGGAAAACCTGGAAGCGAGCAACCGGCTTTTTATAGAGTTTGTAGAGGAAGTCCACCGTCGGGGCATGAAAGTGATTTTGGATGGGGTATTTAACCATTGTGGTTCTTTTAATAAATGGCTTGACAGAGAGTGCATTTATGAGGATGCGCCAGGGTATGCAAAAGGGGCGTTTATATCTGCGGAAAGCCCATACCGCCATTATTTTAAGTTTACAGAGAATTTGTGGCCGTATAATACGGAATATGATGGCTGGTGGGGGCATGATACCCTGCCAAAGCTTAATTATGAAGAGTCCAGGGAGTTGTTTGAATATGTCCTGCAAATTGGGAAAAAGTGGGTTTCCCCACCATTTAATGTAGATGGCTGGCGTCTTGATGTGGCTGCGGATTTAGGCCATTCTGATGAATATAACCATTACTTTTGGCGGGAGTTCCGCAAGGCTGTAAAAGAGGCGAATCCAGATGCCATTATATTAGCAGAGCATTATGGTGACCCGACGGGGTGGCTTCAGGGCGACCAATGGGATACGGTGATGAACTACGATGCTTTTATGGAGCCAATTACATGGTTTTTAACAGGTGTGGAAAAGCATAGTGACGAATTCCGAGGGGATTTAAAAGGGAATGCAGATGCTTTTTTTGGTGCGATGCGCCATGCCATGACAAGGTTTTGCACACAGTCTTTGCAGGTTGCGATGAATGAACTTTCCAACCATGACCATTCCCGTTTCCTAACAAGGACGAACAGCCGTGTGGGGAGAACAAATTCATGTGGCGCGGCATCGGCAAATGAAGGGGTAGATAAGGCTGTGTTCCGCCTTGGCGTTATGATACAGATGATGTGGCCGGGCGCGCCGACAATTTATTATGGCGATGAGGCAGGTCTGTGCGGATGGACGGATCCAGATAACCGCCGTGCCTATCCGTGGGGGCATGAAGATATGGATTTGATTGATTACCACAAAGCAATTATCCGGATTCACAAAGAATACCAGGTAATTAAAACAGGTTCGATTATGTTCCTTTTAGGTGAGTATAACTTGATTAGCTTTGGGCGTTTTGACGAAGATGATAAGATTGTAGTAATTATCAACCGTGGTGAAGAAGAACGCCAGGTAAATATTCCTGTCTGGCGCTTGGGGATTACCTACCAGACAAGGATGGCTAGGCTGTTTATTACAAACCGGGAGGGGTATTCGGATGAAATGCAGATGTATTTGGTAAATAATGGGACAATACAGGTGACATGTCCTCCGGTATCAGGAATTGTGATAAAAGACATTGGGGAGACGTATTGATTGAGGGGATTACAAATGAAGAAATTTTTAAAAAGAGTGCTGCAAAAAGGCTGGGGTATAAAAGGTGCTGCAATTGCCGTATTTCTATTCGGCGTATTGTTTCTTGCCTTTGTGGTAAGGGAGAATATGTCTGTCGGAGCAGGGATGCAGCCGTCTGCAGCAAAGAAAACGTTTAAAACGGCTGCCCCTGTTCCATCTGTTACAAAGACGCCTGCTGCCGGCAGAAAGAGTGAGATGGAAACGGCGGGGCAGCCTGCGGGGGAAGAGAAGGCGGAGGACAGGGAAACCATCCATTTAGGTTTTGCCGGGGATATCTGCCTTGATGAAACAAGTGCAGTGATGCGCCATATGAAGCAAAAGGGCGGCTTTTCTAAGGTAATCAGTAAAAAGCTGGTGGAGAAGATGCAGGGATATGACTGCATGGTAATCAATAATGAATTCAGCGTCAGTAAGCGGGGGGAACCGATGGAGGGCAAAGCTTATACGTTCCGCAGCCACCCGTCGAACCTGAAATATCTTAAAACTCTTGGCATAGATGTGGCAGGGCTTGCCAATAACCATATATTTGATTATGGGGAAGAAGCATTTCTTGATACGCTTGGCTATTTAAAAAAAGCCGGGATACAGACAGTCGGTGCTGGCAAAAATAAAAAAGAGGCAAAAAAGCCAGTATATCTTACGGTTAAAAATAAGAAAATAGCAATTGTAGCCGCTACAAGGGCAGAAAAATATATATTGACTCCAGAGGCAGGCAAGAACAGCCCGGGGGTTTTCCGTACATACCAAGACAGGGAATATGTAAAGGAAATTAAGAAAGCGGCAAAAAAAGCGGATTATGTAATTGCGTATGTACACTGGGGAACGGAATACAGTACAGAATTAGAAGATGCACAAAAAAGCCAGGCAAGGGATTATATCAATGCGGGCGCGGATGCTGTGGTAGGCGCGCATACCCATTGCTTGCAGGGGATAGAATGGTATAAAGGCGTGCCGATATTTTATAGCCTTGGAAATTTTTGGTTTAATGAAAGGACGCTTTATACGACTGTCCTGGAAATTGACATTACAGATTCAGGGAGGTTTCGTGCAAGGATGCTCCCATGCTTGCAGAAGGGAAAAGAAACTAGGCTTTTATCCAAAGTTTCTCAAAAAAAGAAATTTGCCCATTATGTAAACTCTATCTCTGTAAATGGAAAACTGGATTTGGAAGGCCGTGTACATAAAAAATAAATGTGGGGTATTGACATTAAGGAAAAAGGGTATAAAATAGCATTATATCAATATACTAGTAAACCGATAGGAAATATAGAACATAGAGCAGGAGAGAGAGAAAATGGACAAACTGATTTATTTGGATAATGCTGCTACGACATCATTAGGGCAGGAAGCACTGGAAGAGATGATGCCCTATTTAAAGGAAAACTATTCCAACCCATCCAGTGTCTATGGTTTTGCACAAAAAGGGAAAAAAGCAGTAGAGGATGCCAGAGGCGTGATAGCTGCTGCACTGGGGGCAAAAGACAGGGAGATTTATTTTACAGGCGGCGGAAGTGAAAGCGATAATTGGGCTTTAAAAGGGGTAGCAGCAGCGTTACAGGATAAGGGGAAGCATATTATTACCTCTAAGATTGAGCATCATGCAGTTTTGCATACCTGTGGATATCTGGAACGCCAAGGATATGAAGTGACTTATCTGGATGTGGATGAAAATGGGTTGGTATCGCCGGAAGCGGTAGAAGCTTCTATCCGTCCTGACACAATCTTAATTAGCATTATGTTTGCGAATAATGAGATTGGGACGATAGAGCCAATTGAAAAAATTGGCGAGGTTGCCTCAAGGCATAAAGTTTTGTTCCATACAGATGCAGTACAGGCATTTGGCCATATTCCGATAGATGTGGAAAAGATGCACATTGATTTGTTAAGTGCAAGTGGGCATAAGTTTCATGGGCCAAAAGGGATTGGGTTTCTATATATAAAAGATGGTGTTAAGCTTGATTCCTTAATTCATGGAGGGGCGCAGGAGCGTTCGCGCCGTGCAGGTACGCACAATGTCCCGGGAATCGTAGGGATTGGCGCAGCAGTACAGTCTGCTATACAGAAGATGCAGGCAAATGCAGAGAAGGAAACAGCTATAAGGGATTATGCAATTGACAGGATATTAAAAGAAGTGCCATATGCACGGTTAAATGGAGACAGGACAGAACGCCTTCCCAATAATATCAATATATGCTTCCGTTTTATAGAAGGGGAATCCATGCTGATTATGCTGGATCAGAAGGGAATCTGTGCTTCGAGCGGTTCAGCGTGTACTTCAGGGTCATTGGACCCATCCCATGTGCTCTTGGCGATTGGGCTTCCGCATGAGATTGCGCATGGTTCGCTCCGTATGACTTTGTCCGAGGAGACGACAAAGGAGGATATGGATTATGTGATTGACAGCATTAAGCAGATTGTAGAACGTCTGCGCAGCATGTCGCCATTGTATGAAGATTTTGTAAGGAGCAATCAACAGTAAAGTTCTCAGAATGGAGGAAGATATGTACAGTGAAAAGGTGATGGATCATTTTACGAATCCAAGGAACGTAGGGGAGATAGAGGATGCCAGCGGCGTCGGGACAGTAGGGAATGCAAAATGCGGTGATATTATGCGTATTTACCTAGATATTGATGAAGAGACAAAGGTAATAAAAGATTGCAAATTTAAGACGTTTGGCTGTGGCGCAGCCGTGGCGACAAGCAGCATGGCGACGGAACTGGTTATGGGAAAGACAATTTATGAAGCGCTGGAAGTAACAAATAAGGCGGTAATGGAAGCGCTGGATGGCCTTCCTCCGGTAAAGGTACATTGTTCCCTGCTAGCAGAAGAGGCAATCCATGCTGCGCTTTGGGATTATGCAGAAAAGCATAATATTAAGATAGAAGGGCTGGAGCCGCCGAAAGCGGATATTGGAGATGAGTAAGAAGGTTGTCGTTGGGATGTCAGGCGGCGTGGATTCGTCTGTTGCAGCATATCTTTTAAAGGAGCAGGGATATGAAGTGATAGGCGTCACTATGGAAATCTGGCAGAAAGAATCGGAGGGCATTCTAGAAAGGGAAGGCGGATGCTGCGGGCTGAGCGCGGCAGAGGATGCAAAAAGGGTAGCTGGTGTTTTGGGGATTCCCCATTATGTAATGAACTTCCGTGATCTATTTCAGCAGAAGGTAATTGACTATTTTGTGCAGGAGTACCAGGCAGGCCATACGCCGAATCCATGTATTGCCTGTAACCGTTTTGTTAAGTGGGAAGCCCTGTTACGCCGAAGCATGGAAATTGGGGCAGATTATATTGCAACTGGCCATTATGCCAGTATTAAAAAGCTTGCGAATGGGAGATATGCCATTACCCGTTCAAAATTTGACAGGAAGGATCAAAGTTATGCTTTGTATAACTTGACACAGGAGCAGCTTTCCCATACGCTAATGCCTTTAGGGGAATATGAGAAAGGGCAGATCCGATGTATTGCAGCCGAGCAGGGCTTGCAGGTGGCTCGGAAACCTGACAGCCAGGATATTTGTTTTATTCCAGATAACGATTATAAACGTTTTTTAGAAGAAGAGACTGGTGAGAAGCCTTGTGAAGGGAACTTTGTAGATAAATCTGGCAATGTACTTGGAAAACACAGGGGAATTACCCACTATACAATTGGACAGAGGAAAGGACTTAATCTTGCATTTGGGCATCCTGTTTTTGTAACAGAACTCCGCCCTGATACAAATGAAGTAGTGATTGGCGGGGCTGAGGATGTTTATGTGGATGCGCTTGAGGCAGTACAGCTCCATTGTATGGCAGTGGAACATTTTGAAGAAGGGCAGCGGATGATGGCAAAAATCCGTTATGCAGATAAGGGGCAGATGTGCACAATAGAAAAACTGGAGGGGGACAAAGCTTTTATTGCATTTGACCAAGAAGTGCGTGCTGTTACACCTGGGCAGGCTGTTGTATTTTATCGGGAAAATACTGTGCTTGGCGGGGGGACGATTGTAAGGGGGAGAAAGAAGTAAGAAACTGCATTGGGCAATTTTTATAAAAGGAACAATAAGGGACTGTTAAAAAATAACTTTGCATTTTGCATAGATATTTCTTAACAGCGCCTATGCAAAAAGGGGACCGCGGATTAACCGGCAGTCCCCTTTCCGTATTACTCGAAATCTTCTTCTGTAGATTCTACAACAACGATTTTACATCTGGCTTTTTGTCCATTGGAAATTGTTGCTGTAATTGTAGTTTTTCCGGCTCTCTTTGCAGTCACTTTTCCTTGCTTTGAAACAATAGCAATTTTGGGATTTTGTGATTCAAAGACCGGAACCTCCTCCGATATGCTTGGGCGGATTGTGTAAGGAAGATTCAGTTTTGCGCCTTCTGGCATTTCACGCATGTTCTGGCGGAAAACGACACTGACGGCGCGTGGCGTCACATTTATTTTGGCTGTGAGCGTTTTTTGTTCCTTAAAAATCAGGAATGTAGTTTTAGTAATCTTAACCTTAATTTTTGCAGTTCCATACCCAACACCAGTATAGGAGCAGGTGTTTCCGGATAACTGTTTTACGGTAAGAACGTCGGTATCAGAGCTTTTAAAGCTGATATCACAATCTTCGTCGGCATTGAGTACTTTTAATGTAAATGTATCTTCTTGCAAAATATTTCTTTCATATTTTGCAAAGAAAGCATTTTCATTAAAAGAACTTTTGCCTTTAAAGATAATATCATTTGACGAAGTTGTCTTTAAAGACGTAAATTCCGGTAAAAGAGTATCCTCAGCACTGCTTTCTTTTCCCGGCAGGATTGTCAGAGATGACAATATAGCAGCAAGGAGAAGAAATTTTGGAATACTTTTCATAATAACTCCATTCTGCCAGCCAGAGGGGAAGTTTGTTATTGGCCTGGCCGGCACTATATTGCTTATAGTGATGCTACTATATAAATTTAGTATAGCCATTGATAGTGGCAGAAGAGTGTCAAAAACTTCTTTTTTTTGACATAAATTGGTGATAAGCTGTGAATAGTAACAGTAACTGTGAGAGGTGTAGAGGGCTATGGATTGAAACATAACAGTATAAGATTGGAAAGAGAGGAGCCTGTGCGATGAAGTATGTATTGATTGCAGATGATAATAAGGATATTACAGATATTTTAAAGGTTTATGTCAGGAAAGAAGGGTATGAGCCGCTTGTTGCTAAAAATGGGATTGAAGCAGAGCATATGTTTGAAGACTTTTCACCAATTGCTGTTTTGCTAGATGTAATGATGCCTATAAAGGATGGATATGAAGTATGCAAGGAGATACGTAAGCAGTCCAGTGTGCCTATTATCTTGATTACGGCGCGGGGGGAAGATTTTGATAAAATTATGGGGCTTGATATTGGGGCGGATGATTATATTGTCAAACCTTTTAGCCCAAGTGAAGTAATGGCGCGCCTCCGGGCAGTTTTAAGGCGCTTGCAGAAACCAGAGGATGTTAAGGATGCAGGGAATGTAATACGGATTAGCAATCTGATGGTAAGCTTAGAGGAATATTCTTTTTCCGTAGATGGAAAGCGTGTGCCATTGACAAAAAAAGAGATTGAAACGATGTGGACATTGGCAAGTAACCCTAATAAAGTGTTTACAAGGGATAACCTGCTAGATAGCCTTTGGGGATATGATTACTATGGGGACAGCAGGACGGTGGACTCCCATATTAAGCGGCTGCGTGCAAAGCTGGATACAGTAAGGCATCCGGATTGGAGCATTAAAACAATCTGGGGGGTTGGCTATAAGTTTGAAGTGAATGAGGACAACAAATAGAAGAGAAAAAGGGACAGGTTTGTTTTTATGGTACGAAAAAAGAAAAAAAGGGTTCTTTTGCTGCGTTATCTCCAGAAAAACGATGTGGTATTGCGCATCTATACTTCCTTTGCATTTTTGCTGACGCTGACTGGGGTGCTGATTGGCTTTATATTTATCATGCTTTATGAGAAAAATTATGTCCGTTCGTATGTACAGCTCCTGACAAGCCAGGGGAAAGCAATATCAAAGCGTGTTTCCAGGTTTGCATATAGAGAAAAACCGACAGGGTTTGGAAGGTATATTGCTTATGTTGATGAAATGGAACAGGCAGAAAATACAGATGTATGGGTGGTGTCGAACAAAAAAGCGGAAAAACCGCTGAAGGGAGAGTATGTGAATGCACAGATAGAAAAAACAAATCTGTCTGAAGATATGGTTTCTGTCGTTGAGAAGGCATTTCTTGGTGAAACTGCTTCCAGTTCCAGCCATGATAAGGTTTATGGCGGCATGACAACGCTTTGCGTCGCAATGCCGGTAAAAGACAGGGAGACGAAAGAGGTAATTGGCGCTGTTATCATGGTATCAATGATTGACAGGCAGACTATGGGGATGCGGGAAGGGAGATACCTGATTACATTAAGCGTTGTTGCTGCAATTGTCCTTTCTTATCTGGTAGCAGTTGTTTTTTCAAGCTTTTTGTCAAGGCCGCTTGAAAAGATTGGGAAACGGATTGGGGCTTTGGCTGGGGGAGATTATTCCAGGATTGAGGTAAAAAGGCCATATTCCCAAATTGGTATTTTGGAAAACTCTTTAAATTATCTGTCTGGGGAACTACAGCGGTCTGCCAGGGAACATGAAGAGCTGGAACAGGCAAGGAGGGATTTCTTTGCAAATGTATCACATGAACTTAGGACGCCGATTACAGTAATGCGTGGATATACGGAAACATTGGCGGATGGGATTTTAGAAGAGCAGGAACAGATTACAGAACTATATGGAAGGATGCTGCAGGAGTGCAGGGGGATGGAGCGGTTAGTTGGAGATTTGTTTATTTTGTCCAAAATGCAGAATCCGGATTTTGAAATTGAAAAAGAACCAGTCAGCCTTATGCAGGTTTTTCAAGATGTAATCCGTAGTGGCAATATGGTTGGGAAAGAAAAAGAAATCCATATTACACTGTCTGCGCCGGAAGAAGAGCCTTGCCTGATTCTTGGGGACTATGGGCGGCTGCGCCAGATGTTTATGATTATAGTGGATAATGCTGTTAAATTTTCTAAAGAGAATGGAAAGATTGACATTGTTGTTGAAAAAAAGGAAAGCCGGTATTATGTTTCCATACGAGATTATGGAGTTGGGATTTCAAAAGAACAGCTCCCGTTTATATTTGAAAAATTCTATACATCGAAAATGCGGCAAAATGAGAAAGGAACCGGATTGGGCCTGATGATAGCGAAACAGATTGCGCTGCGGCATGACGGGGATATCCAGGTAGAAAGCGCAGAGCAGGAAGGGACAGTATTCCGTTTTTCCTTTGAAGAATGTACATGTGTGGAGGATTTTATTTGACTGCGGATGGTAATAATTTGTTACTATTCACAGCCAATCGTAGCCGGATCTCAATAAAAAATCTCTTCCC
>CAJUJR010000070.1 GCA_910586605.1 uncultured Lachnospiraceae bacterium
GGACAAAGCACTAAAATTTTATAAAAATTAGCAATTGTTCAGCATGTCCTAAATAAATGTAAGATACCGTGGCCGATAGGTCACGGTATCTTTGCAGGTGACATCTTTATCCAAGTGTGTCTGCGAGGCGGCTAAATGAAGCATACATGTAGAAAGCTGAAAAGGAAGCGGTGGCGCAAAGTGCATTGATCTATGAAAAGCAATTGTTATTGCCGGAAGGGAAGGTAGAAGAGATTATGCCCCTCCAGTCTCGAAATGGGGAATTTGACCATGTAATGGAAAATGGAAGATAAAAAGATGGTTCGTATTGGGAAATGCGATAAGGGGGAAGTATGAGAAAGAAAAAACTTTTATTGGCGGGAGGGATTATCCTTATTGTTGTATTTGGGATTTTTCTGATGAAAGGGAAATTTACTGATTCTAGTATAAATTATCAGGGAGAAAGCCTTGAAAAGAGTATGGAAGAGAGTGTTTCTGCGCAGGGTTCAGAAACATTTTTTTCCAAGGTGTAGATGGAACAGTGGAGAGCAATGTTATGGACGGGCTTAAAGCAGCAAAGGAATCAAATGAGACTATTGTCTGGGTGACTGCCGGAGTTGGAAGTGAGCCAGTCCTTCCCAGAGAGCGGTTAAAACAGGTGAATGAACTGCTGAAAAAACGAAAGCTGCCTTTTCAGATGGCGGTGTGTTATCTGGATGCTACACCAGAAGGCTATCGTGGGGAGATGGAAAAGCTTCTGGAAGAAGGGTATGGAGATGTATTTTATACAAACAGTACATTTGAAGGGCAGGAATATTATCCGCAAAATCATCTAATCCGTAAAGGCTATTTTAAGGAATTGGATTCTTATCTGAAAACGGAGGAAGGAAAGAAATTATGGGATACTTTGGAAGGGGAAGAATGGAAACAGGTGAGGATGGAAGATGATAAAATCTATACAGTGCCGAATCAGTATATTTTTGCTGACAGAAATTTTGTGTGTTTTAATAAAAAGTACACCACTTTACAAGTTTTATAAATGAAATCCCTGTTGCACGATTAGTTGTTTCAAGGCATTCATAACGGCATTTAATTTTATGTTGTTTTCGATATTATCCACGAAAGTGGCATAAAATACCTGCTTCCTAATCTGCCAACTAAGGGCAAAACGAAATTCCTGTACGCTTTTTGTACGGTATTCTGCAAATGCCTCATCCTGGTATGGCAATAGTTTCATTGCACAGTATGCTATGTTGATCAGATTTACCAGCATTTCAATCCCCTTACAGCTGCGTACCATATAACTGCATAATGACCAGAATGTCTTCTGTTCATAGTAGCCCACTTCAATATTCCACCTGAATGCATAAAGAAATAGTGGGATATACTGCATCCAGCCGCTCCCGGTCTGGTTCAGCGGTGCTTTTTCCTGCCATGCACAGAACACATGCAGCTGCTCCGGGAAGACAGTGCTAAAGAACAGGCGCCTGGAACCGCTGTCTTTTCCGGCTGATGTTACGTATGCCAGGACTTCCCCTTTTTCCGGTAGGTTTTGGTGCGGGGTCATAAATAACAGAATCACATCTGGCATTACAGATAATATCCAGGTTGGAATAGTCATTTACAACGCAGACAAGGTCTTTCTTGGCATACCAGCTGTCACATAGGATAACCACATTTTTCTTTGTGCAGAATTCAGGCATGACCTGTCGGATCATGGATGTGGCAAGTTCCAGTTTGGACTTCTTTTTCTTCCACATACGGTACCCTAAGGGCACAGCTTGGTAAACCACTTTGCGGTCATTCCAGACAGGGATACAAAGCATCAGGCTTACAAAGCAATGCCCATTCAAATAGTTGGAGCCATTATGTGCAGCATGGTCAAATAGTTTTGACGCATTTTCAAACTTTTTGCCAAACTTTGGAACCATGGTATCATCAATACACAAAAAAACTGGCTGTGATTCCAACAGCCTAGGAATCAGTTTCAACGCCATGGAGGCCGTAACATTCATGAATCTGGAATAATCCACTTTGGCATAAGAACAGGCATAATGGAATGCATTCAGCGATTTTTCTGCAATGCCAGATAAAAAATGCCTGTACAAAAAACGGATGGAATGGGCAGATTCCATTGCCAGCATGGATAAAACCAGCAGGAATAAAGATTCTGCTGTAGGCAGGGGACAGGTTTCAAAATAATTATGAAAATATTGATAAAGTCTACCAATCAGGTTCTTTTTATTGTATAATAAATTTGACGTATGGGATCACTTTCCTTTGTAATGTGTTTTAGCAAGTTCATTATACAACAAAGTATCCTGTACGTTATTCTTTTTTACAAAAAACTTGTAAAGTGGTGTTAATCTACCGATATGCAAAAATTTTATCTTACATTCTATTTCCACACACAAATACAGCGGGCAGGATATCCGAAAATCTCCGGAATCTGCCCGCTACTGTCTTCAAATCTTTGTTCCGACCTCCACGCCATTGCGGAAGGTGAACACCACCTTGCCATCGGAATGCACCGTTGCATAATCCACAAGCCTGTGGAATATCTTCCCGCCAAAATCTACCAGTAGCTTCTGCACTTCCTCAAGACCTCAGAAAAAGCCACTAAAAAATCATGCTGGATTTGATTAAATTATCAAATTCTCTATACTCTCCTTCGTGAGACCAGTATATCTCACAATCTTTTCTATAGGCTCACCATCTGCTATCATATTTCGAGCAATTTCTATATTTCTCTCTATTGTTGCTTCACGTCTCGCATTATGCAATGCCTGTGCCTCATCGTGCCTTGCTTTTACACGGAGTCTCTCTTTCTCACGGAACTCTGACGAAGCAGTAATCGTATAATATGCATTGATCGCCTGACTCATAACCGGCACCTCCATCTCTTTAATCTTCTCCAGTTCTTCTTCAGTCTCTGCCTTGAACAACGAAAGCCACAGTAGCAACATATCATCCTCACCCACATCTGACGGCAATTTGGGAAGTTCAAAGAAATGGAATCCCATTTTATCCGACAGCAGCGTATGGCGTGTGACCTCCAACGGCTGGAAGAAAGAATGATATTCTTCACATTCAAACAACAGAAAATCTATAAAAGAATCCTGTCACAAAAAGATGTACTGGAAAGACGGTGCGATACAAAAAATGACGTTTTTCCTTTTGCAAACTCTGCATACTTCTGGTACATTTCATTTTCAGCCAGCGGATCCAGCGCCGCCGTAGGTTCATCCAATATTAAAACAGAAGCATCCCTGTACAAGGCTCTTGCAAGCACCAGCTTCTACCGCTCCCCACCTGAAAAATCTACTGCATCTTCATTAATATTCTTCTCCATCCGCTCCTTGGTTCCCTTTGGCAATTCCTCTATTTTTTCTCTTATCCCTGCCATAAAAAGGCATTCTGACACCTTTTGGCTGTCTGTTTCCTGCTCTGGGCACATAGAAATATGTTCCTTTACTGTTACCGGAAGAAAACTCACATCCTGAAAAGCACAGGAAAACCAGGTATAGCGTTCATCTGGCGTTAACTTCCCTAAATCCATGCCATTTAATAAAATCCGGCCTTCTGTCGGCTCTAACAGCCCGCAGATTAATTTCATCAATGTTGTTTTCCCTGCCCCATTCACACCAACAATTGCAAGCTTTTCGGTGCTATCCACTTCAAAATCCAAATCATGCAAGACATCTTTTTCCATCCCCGGAAACCGGAAAGAAACATGCTCCAACCTGATGCTTGCTGATTCCTTTTTTATTGACAAAGCCTCTTCCTGTGTATCCTTCCCATACTGCAAAAATTTCTGTATACAAGAAAAGCTAAATGACATCTGCTTAATTTTCCGCATACGCCCAAAACATTCATTCAGCCCTGCTGTAAGCGCCTCTGCCATACCAGCATAAAGCACCAAATCAGAAACCGGCATCCCAAAAAACAATACTCCATAAATTAAATACCCGTAAACGCCAAACCTCTGAACGGCTGTAAAAAGCCCTACTAAAGCCTCCATTTCCCCATCAAATCTCTGGACTAGCCCCTTATAGTGCTGGCAGATCCTAACGTATTTCCTGGTAACCCCGCTAAGCCACCCCTCCATCTGGTATAGCCTTACATCCTTTGCCATCGAAAAATCCCCCGCCCTGTCCGTCGCATATTTCGCCTTGCGCCAGGCATCCGATATCATTTCATTATACTGGTAATTCCTCTTGCCAGATTGTAAAAAAACAACATAGATCGCACCCCCGTGATAACTACCATAAATGTTATAAAAGCTGACTTTCTCCCTAACATTACAGCATAAAATGCCGTACTTAAAAACGTTGCAAGCATCACATTCATGCAGGGCAGAAAGTTGCTTAGATCAGCCGATACATTTTCTTCCCCAACATCTCCCCCATATAACTGCGCCTTTGCCGTGTCACGCTGCGTAATAAAATCTTTATTTTCTAAATTAGCATATTCTGTATAAAGCAGCTTATGGATATAATCCATCTTCATTTCATTCTGCAAAATAACATTATTGTTATGCAAATGCACCACCAAATGGTTCGATAGTAAAATACTGCCAATCAGAAAAACAGAAATAATGCCAAGTACCATAAAAAGATGCTGGATTGTCTGCTGGTTCTCTAATTCTGCTAGTACCGCCTTCGGCAAGTAAACCTGCAAAGCCATCATCACCGTATACGACACCATATAAATCACCATCATCGCAAAGACAGACTTTTTCCAGCTCCAGACATAAGATAAAAGCGCCAAAAACTCACGGCCGCTTTCCCGCATCCTATGCCCTCCCTCCCCTTTTCTTCCTGCTTTTCCCATCTAAGATACCTCCTTTAACTCCATTATTTAACACCTCATAAGGGTTAGTATACACAAAAAAAGATACCGCAAATGATTTTTTCATAAGCGGTATCTGTAAATGCATAAATGGTTACTATTCACGGCTAATTCCAAAAGCATGTTACTATCCGATGGTTGCTCTACATTACTGCGTCATCCGTTGTATAACCTTCCAGTGAGCCCTCTTTTACCTGGATGCACACATAACTAATCGCCTCCTCTTCCGATGCAAAAAACTGCCGCTTTGCTGCTGGCGAAACACGGAGCCAATCGCCCGCAGAAAGCCCAACTGTTTCCCCATCAATAACAGCCTTCCCTTTCCCAGCAAGGATTGCATAAATTTCCTCATTTTGTTTATGTGCATGGACAAACGGCACACACGCCCCTGCTGGAAGATTATTAATACTTATTTCAGCCCCAGTTAAAGAAAGCTTGTCATGAAGTTCTGTCCTTGCATCTAATCCCACGCTAACTTTGTTAAAATTTGCCATACTATTCCCTCCAATTCTTTTGTTGTAACTTTCATTGATACTTCGATAATAGTAACACAGCTCCGTTGTTATGTCAATAGTTACAACAAGAATCAAGTTGTGGAATCTGTATTTTTCTGCTATACTCAAATTCAAAATTACGATCCGCGGCTGGTTTCTAAAAAACAAATTGCAAATGGAGGTACTCTATGCAGATTTCTAGCAGGTTTACAATTGCTGTCCATGCATTGATATGTATTGAGACATTTAAAAACGACTATAAAGTAACAAGTGATTTTCTTGCATCAAGTGTAAATGTAAATCCTGTTGTGATTAGAAGGCTGCTACAGCAGCTAAAAAAAGCTGGGATTGTGAATGTTATTCGGGGCAGCGGAGGGGCAGAAGTTAAAAAGCCCCTTAATGAGATTACATTACTTGATATATATAATGCGGTAGAGTGCGTAGAAGGAGAACTTTTTCATTTTCATGAAAATCCGAGCAAACTCTGCCCAGTAGGAAAAAATATCCATGCTATTCTAGATACAAGGCTTGAAGAAATCCAGAAAGCAATGGAACAGGAAATGGCATCGGTAACAATACAAGATATTATGGAGGATACGAAAAAATTAATCATGGCAGAGCCAAATACCCCGCCACAGATCAATGGGGGCACGCTCTAGAGGGGTGGAGTAACATCTACACGTCTTTATAAGGCAGCATTATTTCAGTTACAAAGACACCTGGTTCATTTTTCCGTTTCAGGTATCCCTGGCGTTTTTTTACAATTTTATCAATCTGGTAAAGGCCAAGGCCATGGCCGGTGCCTTTACCAGTAATATAATGTTCCATCCTTTTTGCCTGGTTCGTAGCATTTGTTATGGACATATAAAATTGTTTTTTATAGATGCCAATATATACACGGATAAACCGTTCCTCTATGCTTTCAATCTTTTCACAGGCCTCCATAGCATTATCCATAAGATTGCCAAAAATCACGCTAAACTCCGTATCAGATACCGGAAGTTTTTCTGGAATCTTGGCAGTCACATCCAACCGGATATCCTTCGTCCCAGCAAGGGACATCTTGCTATTTAAAATAGCATCTGCCATTGCATTGCCAGATTTAATTTTCAAATCAACTTCCTCTACATCTTTCTCCAACTGGCGTTTTGCATAATCATTTTGGCGGTTTTCAAGCCTGCGTTCAATTAGCGCAGGCAAAAAGAAAAAAACAGCGAGGAAATACAATATGGCAAGCATCCCTAAAACCACTACATATGCTCTCCAGGCCATATTCCCCGCTCCTTTCTTCCAATGCTGCCTTATTCACTATAAATAATTAATTTCTTAAAGCTACAGTATCTTGCGAAAATATCCAATAAAAGCCTCATTCACTTTTCCATACAGACGCCGGCTGACGGGCGCTTCTAACCCGCCGGTAAGCAGCACCCTATTATGTTCAACCGCCTCTATGTGGCATAAATTTACAAGTACGCCGCGATGGCACTCTACAAAACAGCCCAGCCCCAAATCCTTTTGTGCCTGTTTCAATGACTGTACCACTGCATATTTCCCATGTGTTGTTGTATAAAAGCACTGTCCTGCAAAAACTTCTATTTTAATAATGTCCTTCTGCAATACTTTATATACGCCATCCTCTGTACCTAGCACCATAAATGGCATCCCTGCAATCCGTTCCAGGCATTCTTTTACCTTTTCTTCTTTTACTGGCTTGACTAGATAATGGACCGCCTCCACCTCATATCCTTCTGAAATATATTCATCCATCCCTGTAACAAACACAATTGGTATGGGATCATTTTTCTTCCGAAGCTTCCTTGCCAGTGAAATCCCATCCTCCCCTGGCATCTGGATATCCAAAAAGAGTATGTCAAAACAGGATTCTTCATAATCAAACAAAAAATGCTCTGTTGCCGAATAGCAGGAAACTTGCACATCCCTTCGGTTGAATGCTGCCCATTCCCCAATAACCTTCTTTAGCCAATCTGCCTCTGCCTGGTTATCTTCACAAACTGCTATCTTCATACTAATCCCATCTCTAATTCAAAATTGAATTTGTCTGTTCTATCACTTCCTGGACACGTTCTGCTATATGCGATACTGTATTCATAGACTCCTGTATCATCATGCTTTTTTCAGAAGTCCGGTCAACATTCTCAATAGAAAGATTTACCGCTTCTAACAATTCCGCCGTCACTGTGCTAAATTTCTGGATAATTTCATTTACCTCTTGAATTGCATGCTGGATCGCATCGTCATTTTCCCTTGCACTGCCAACAGAAGCTTTTGAACTCTCTGACAGTTCGCGTATGCTGGTAGCAACGACAGAAAAGCCTTTTCCTGCTTCACCGGCCCTTGCCGCCTCAATTGCTGCATTTAAAGAAAGTAAATTAATTTTCCCAGAAATTTTTTCAACATCCTGTGTCATAATATTATATTGGTTAATACTTGTATTAATATTTTCCAATGAAATTGAGATACTTTGGTTCAGTTCCTGCAGCTCATTCATATATTTTGCCACATTTGTCATTTCTGTACTGCTTTCTTTCCCTGTCTCACGGATAACAACTGCTTCATCATGCACTTTTTCAATATTTTCAGATAAATTGCCAAACACTTCCACCAATTCATTATTCATACGCAAAACTTCTTCGTTGATAGAAGTCACCTTTTTACGTTCACTATAAATAGATTTCATCATATACTGATGGCAGTTTTCCCGCTCATTGATTCCCTTTGCCAATGCAATTGCCATATCGCGGCATGACTTGTACCCACAGGCGTGGCAGTCAAAGTTCTTTTCCATATCCGTTTCTTTCCCAAGGGAACGGTATGCCCTTTCAATATCTGCTTCGCTGACTTTTACAGATTCTGAATATTTTGACTTATATGTACGAACAAAATCATTTAAATTTAATGTCTTGTCAAATGCAGCAAACTGCTTGTCAACTCCCTTTTTAGAAGTATTTGCTTTACGAAGCCTCCTGGCATACCGCTCCACATCATGCATAATGTCATTCATGCTAAAACAGTTATAATTAACCCCTGTAGCAGGCCCTCCATTACAACCATTCTCACAATTTAATACATCAAAAACAGTAGGTAACCATCTGGATTTTTCTTTCTCGTAAGTATCTAAATCCCTGTACAGCTTATCCGTCCCTTCGGAAGTTACTACTTCTAATTCAGGGTTATGGATTAGGAGATTCTTCATCAATCCGCCTGGCTTAGAATAAATAGCCCCTTCCAGCCCCTGATGCTCATCAAATTCAAACTCACTATAAATTTTAACTTTTGGTAGGTCAATCTTATTTTTTTCAAAATACTTTTTCAGATGCTCCATTGTTACATTATAATCAATCACACCTGTTTCCCGAAACTCATCAATTTTTGCAATACATGGTGAAATCGCCGCAATCTTCCCTTTGAATCCCAGGATTTTGCGCACATAAATGGCAATACACAGCATTGGGCTATGGATAGGTGAAAGATGTGAAAGAAGCGATGGCTTATGGCACTGAATATAATTTACGACCGCTGCGCAAGGCTGTGAAATCACCTTTGCATCCGGGTGCTGCTCCAGATAACGCAAATGTGCCCAGGTGCAGATATCCGCCCCAAAGCTAGTATCATAAATCGCTTTTACCCCTTTGTTCCGCAGCCATTGAAGGACATGGCGCCAATTTCCGTCAAAAGCAATCTTAATTGCCGGGGCAGCCAGGACTGCCACTTCCTTCCCCTCCTGTAAATCCTTCAGAAATTGGTCAATATCATCTTCAAAATACCTCGCATCATGGGAACATGCCTTAATACATGCCCCACATTTAATACATTTCCCATTATCAATCTGAATCCTCAGATTCCCTTCCGCATCCGTATGGGCTATGTTCGCATCACCCGCCGGACAGACCTTTACACATGCATTACACCCAACACATTTTTCTTCCTTTAATCCAATGATACTCATAGTTTTTCAGCCTTTCTTCACGTTCACACTAAAGTTAAAATACCTCTACCTAATATAATAGTGAAAAATGGACAAAACCTCAAGTATAATTTATAAAAAGTTTCTCTAGACGGCCAATTCCTAAAAAATTGCGTTGCCCTAAAGCGTGTTTGAAAGCCACTAAAAAACCATGAGAAACCTGCTTTTAAAGCATGCCTCTCATGGCCATATTTTACAGACGTTCCCAAACGCCCTTAATCATCAATATCCTTCTCAAACTCCAGAATCTTCCCAGTTTTGGCATCAATTTTTACATCATATTCATATTGCCCTTTTACCATAGACACTTCATATACTGCCACTCCGTCGTCAGTTTCAAATTCCACCTTGATAACGGTTGCTTTCGGGACTTTGTTTAATGCAATTGATTTTGCTTTCTCTGAACCGATATATTTATTTTCTGCCTGATGGGAAACAACAACCTCCCACTCATATTCCAGAAGCCTTAGGGTACTTGCACTGTAGACCAGCGTATACTTCTTATCGCCTTTTTTCAGCCTGATTTTACACTGTGTCATCCCATCATCTAATTTTTTGGAAGAACTGCTGATTTTTGCGCCCTTCACTTTCTTAAGGGCATCAGCTTCTGCTTTTTTCAGTGCATTTGCCTTTACCTTACCTGTCATGTCCTTATTAGATGGGACTTTAACTTCCCATTCATATTTCATCAGCTTACCATCTGATGAACGGTACTCCAATTTGTATTCTTTCCCACCTTTTAAAAGCTCTACCTCATATACAACCGCCCCATTTTCGTAGTCTGTATCAATTTCAACCACTGTAGCAGCAGGCACTTTCTTTAACGCTGCCGCCCTCGCTTCCTTTTCACTCTGCATCTTTTTCGCCTCCGCAGTTGAAAAGATGCTGACTGCTGCAAGCGCAAAGAACAATATGCTGCAAAAAGATATTTTTTTCCAGAAATTTTTCATAATCCAACCTCCATTTGCTTATAATAAATTACTGCCCATCTCTGTACCACCATACATTATATCCTTATAACTTACTCCTTTATAACTATTATATGAAAATTTATGTCACTTGTGTGTCAGCGTTACTCTTCGCTCTGTAACCAGCAGAAACAGCCCTATCCCGCAATGCAATCATTTTTGTGCAAAATGCACCAAAATCAGCCAACCTTTTTGTGAATACTTATGATTGATTTTGAACGAATTTGGTCATATAATAGCTTTAACAAAAAAAGCTACGGTTTGGAGTAGCGGAAAGGAAAAATATATGATTTACACAGTTACCTTTAATCCATCGCTAGATTACATTGTTTCTGTACCTGATTTTAAGCTTGGGCTTACAAACCGTACAGATTCAGAATTAATGCTTCCCGGCGGAAAAGGAATCAATGTTTCCATTGTCCTGGAAAACCTCGGCATGGAAAGCACAGCCCTTGGATTCATGGCAGGATTTACCGGAGATGAAATCAGCAGGAAGGTTGAAGATATGGGCGTAAAAGCAGATTTCATCAAAATCAGCCAAGGCATCTCCAGAATCAACTTAAAATTAAAATCTATTGATGGTACAGAAATCAACGGACAAGGCCCTGATATCGGGCAGGAACAAGTAGAACTTCTCTTAAAGAAACTAGACGGACTGCAAGAAGGCGATGTACTTGTGCTTGCAGGAAGCATACCGGCCTCTATGCCAGATGATATTTACAAAAATATCATGAAACGTTTAGAAAACAAAGGCATCCTGATTGCCGTTGACGCTACGAAAGACTTACTGGTTAATGTCTTGGAATACCATCCATTCCTAGTAAAACCAAACAACCATGAACTTGGTGAAATTTTCAATGTTACGTTAAAAACAAAAGAGGAAGTAATCCCTTATGCAAAAAAACTACAGGAACAAGGAGCCAGGAATGTACTGGTATCTATGGCTGGCGAAGGGGCAGTATTCGTTGCAGAAGATGGTACCATATTTAAAGCTCCGGCGCCAGAAGGCGAACTGAAAAATGCTGTAGGGGCTGGAGACTCTATGGTTGCAGGATTTTTAGCCGGATGGCTGGACAAAAAAGAGTACAAACATGCATTTTGTATGGGAATTGCCACCGGAAGCGCCAGCGCATTTTCTGAAAACCTTGCAACAAAAAAAGAAGCCGAAGAAGTATACCGCCGTGTTATCCTGGTTGAATAATTGATGAAACAATCTGGAAAGGGGACAAAGTTATGAGAATCACTGATTTATTAGACAAAAGAAGCATCCTTCTGGATGCGGCGCCAGAAAGCAAATCAGAAGCATTAGACACAGCCGTAGAATTAATGGCAAAAAGTGAAAAAATCCGTGATATTGAGGCATATAGAAAACAAGTATATGCCAGGGAAGAGGAAAGCACCACAGGCATCGGGGAAGGAATCGCAATCCCACACGGAAAATGTGATGCAGTAACAAAACCCGGGCTGGCGGCAATGGTAATAAAAAACGGGGTAGATTTTGATTCCCTGGATGGAGAACCTGTCAAACTTCTCTTCCTGATTGCAGCGCCCAATACAAAGGATAATGTGCATCTTGATGTATTAAGTAAATTATCCGTATTAATGATGGATGAAGACTTTTCCGCATCGCTTTGCAATGCAGCTTCTGTCGATGAATTCCTGGCAATCATTGACAAGGCGGATGATGAAAAGCCTGACATTGACGAACGGTTAGAAAATACCGGGGCAGCAGAAGCAGGCCAGACAAAAATCCTTGCCGTCACTTCTTGCCCTACAGGAATTGCCCATACTTATATGGCGGCAGAAGGCATCGAAAAAGCTGCCAAAGCAAAAGGCTGTTCTGTAAAAATTGAAACAAGGGGCTCTGGCGGCGCTAAAAACGTATTGACAGCGGCAGATATTGATGCTGCTGACTGCATTATTGTTGCAGCAGACGCCCAGGTTCCAATGGACCGGTTTGATGGGAAAAAAGTAATTGAATGCCCTGTTTCTGATGGCATCCACAAAGCAGATGAATTATTAGAGCGGGCAATGGCTGGCGACGCACCTGTTTTCCACAGTGCCAATGCGCCACAATCTTCACAGACCGCAAAAGGAGGAAGCATAGGCCATCAGATATATACACAGCTTATGAATGGGGTTTCCCATATGCTCCCGTTTGTCGTTGGCGGAGGCATCCTAATTGCACTGGCATTTTTAATTGACGGATTGGCTGTTGACATGAACTCCCTTTCTGTTGAGGAAAGAGGAAACTTTGGCTCCATTACAGCCGCCGCTGCCACCCTAAAAGGGATTGGCGATGTTGCATTCGGATTTATGCTGCCTGTGCTGGCCGGTTTTATCGCAATGGCAATCGGCGACCGCCCAGCCCTAGCCGTTGGCTTTGTCGGAGGCATGATTGCTGCCCAGGGAAAATCCGGGTTCTTAGGCGCTTTAGCGGCAGGCTTTATTGCAGGCTATGTTATTGTTTTATTAAAAAAGATTTGCGATACCTTGCCAGAGGCAATTGAAAAATTAGCGCCCGTACTTATTTTGCCAGTAGTAGGCATTTTAGTTATGGGACTCTTAATGAACTTTGCAATCGAACCAATTATGGGGGCGATCAACACGGGCTTAAATAATGGGCTTAAATCCATGGGAGGCTCCAGCAAAATTGTATTAGGGCTGATTTTAGGCGCTATGATGGCAATTGATATGGGCGGCCCATTTAATAAAGCTGCTTATGTATTTGGCACGGCATCTATTGCGGCCGGGAACTATGATATTATGGCAGCCGTTATGATTGGCGGCATGACGCCTCCATGTGCAATTGCACTTGCAAGCTTATTGTTCAAGGACAAATTTACAAAAGAAGAACGGGAAACAGGCCCAACCAACTTTATTATGGGGCTTGCCTTTATTACAGAAGGTGCAATCCCATTCGCTGCATCTGACCCGCTCCATGTACTTCCTGCATGTATCGCAGGCTCTGGCGTGGCAGGCGCGCTCAGCATGGCATTTAATTGTACCCTGATGGCTCCACATGGAGGAATTTTTGTCTTCCCAGTAGTTGGGAACGCTATATTCTATCTTGTAGCTTTAGTTGCCGGCACAGCAGTTTCTACTGTTCTTCTTGGCATATTAAAGAAAAAAATATATTAAACACCCAAAAAGGAGGATTATTATTATGAAGGAATTTACTTACACCATTACAGACCCAGAAGGAATCCATGCACGCCCTGCAGGTGAATTAGTGAAAGCAGCAAAGGAATTTTCCTGCAAAATCACCTTAACAAAAGATGGAAAATCCGGTGACTGCAAGAAAATCTTTGGCATAATGGGCTTGGCAGTAAAAAATGGCAATGAGGTAGTAATGAGCTTTGATGGAGAAGATGAGGATGCTGCATGTGAAAAAATCAGCGCTTTCATGAAGGAAAACTTATAAGCACCAGAAAGTGGGGGAACAGCTATGAAAACTTATTATGGCAAAAGCGTATTTAACGGCGTTGCCATTGGTAAAATTAGCATTTACCAAAAGGGGGAGCAGCAGGTAAAACGTGTCAAAGTGGAAGATACGGAAAATGAGAAAAAACGCTATTCTGCTGCAGTAGAGCAGGCAACAGAGGAATTACAAGCTTTATATGAAAAAGCAGTAAAGGAAGTTGGGGAAGCCAATGCTGCAATTTTTGAAATCCATCAGATGATGCTCCAGGATGACGATTATAAGGAATCTGTAGAAAATATTATTGACAGCCAGCAGGTAAATGCAGAATATGCAGTTGCTGCCACAGGAGATAATTTTTCGCAGATGTTCGCTGCAATGGATGACGAATACATGCGCGGCAGGGCAGCCGATGTTAAAGATATTTCTGAAAGACTCCTAAACGTGTTAAGCGGAAAGTCAAAAGCCGGGATGGATACAGAAGAACCTGTTATTATCCTGGCAGATGACCTTGCACCTTCTGAAACTGTCCAAATGAATAAGGATATGGTACTTTCTTTCGTAACAGTACATGGCTCTGTAAACTCCCATACAGCTATCCTGGCAAGAACCATGAGCATCCCAGCATTAATCGGCACTGATATCCCGCTGGATGATACCGTAAATGGAAAGCTTGCAATTGTAGATGGGAGCAAAGGCATTATCTATGTAGAGCCAGATGAAACCACCCTATCTGAAATGCAGGAAAAGCAAAAGGGAGAACAAGAGCAAAAAGAACTTCTGCAAACACTGAAAGGAAAACCAAACATTACTCTTGACGGAAAAGAAATAAAACTCTATGCCAATATCGGAAACA
This sequence comes from uncultured Lachnospiraceae bacterium, assembly GCA_910586605.1. Taxonomy (GTDB): domain Bacteria; phylum Bacillota; class Clostridia; order Lachnospirales; family Lachnospiraceae; genus Butyribacter. The sequence continues at coordinate 14,555 of CAJUJR010000070.1, forward strand.
GCAAAGATTTGGCAACCGTTATCCAGAATGACGCTGGAGGGATCGGCCTGTTCCGGAGCGAGTTCCTTTATCTGGAAAAGGACGACTATCCAACAGAAGAAGAACAATTTGCCGTATATAAAACAGTAGCAGAAACAATGGCCGGAAAACAGGTAATTATCCGTACCCTGGATATTG
>CAJUJR010000071.1 GCA_910586605.1 uncultured Lachnospiraceae bacterium
GAAGATATTTTTTATCTATTTACATTTCGCTACGATTGGCTGTGAATAGTAACTACGGTTCATGGACAATCGTATCAAGATAGAAACAAATAAATATTAATTTTCTTGTATCTTTTCCGTATTATGCAGTATGGGAAAAAGACTTTTTGGCATTTTCTGCAATATAGCAAAAGTTTTATTTAACCTATAACTGACAAAAATTATAGAAGGCATTGCTTTCCGGGCAACCCTACGCTCTTAAGAATTGCTATTCATTTACATTCCTTTTAAACCCAATATAAGTAGCTGCAAAATACAGGAAATAAATGCCACTTGTAACCAATAAAGAAATTGCAAAATAGTAAACCCCGTTTCCATCTGCCCCTGTATATCTGGCAAACTGATTTCCTGTATAAATCACTATAACAGAACTAATTGCAATTGCAATCATAGCTGGCGCCAAATAATAAAATGCTAGCTGGCGGAAAATAATTTTATCTATTTCTTTCTTTTTCATTCCAAGCTTGCGTAGCACATCGTACCGGAATTTATATTTTCCAGAATCTGAAAGCTGCTGTACAGCTAAAATCGTAAGAGACACACAGACAAAAATCAATGCAATATATTCTAATGGAAATGTTACAGAAGTAACTATAAATTTAAAATCTGAAGCGTCAATATCACGCACAAATAGGTCTGCTATCATAACCAATATTTCATCCGTCCCATCACCTCCCAGGATATTTTCCTGCCAATCTTCTTCTGTCTCACTATCCATTTCTACAGCCTTTTCATATTCGTCATATGTCATATTGCCATGCTTATGCCGGTGGGCTTCGTCCAGGGCATCCCTAAGCTCCTGCGTCCCTTTTCCTTTGATAACCGCTGCATATACTGAATAATATCTATTCATTTTTTCACAAATATCATCTGACACAATAATTAAGTAATCTGCCCCATTAATTCCATTTTGGGAAAATGCCTCTGTATAAACCTCTGACAAGGAAAGTTTCTGCCCTCCTGCTTCTATTTCCTGCTGAAAAATATCATCTCCAAAATCTTTTAAAATCCTTGTTTTTGTCTGAAGCGCATAGCTCCCCTTTTGAAGTGTTATTTGCTTTTTCCCAAGCATTTCCCTAAGCTCATTGTAATCACTTAACTTCATATAAGTATCAAATGTGTAGTATTCCCTGCCAGGAATAAAATTCCCCTCCTGATCGACATGTTTTTCCAATACCGAAGCAACATGTGTACCAAAATACCGGTTCATAGCCTGGCTGCCATCCTCATAAATACGGTATATTTTCTGTTCCTGAATTTTATCATAAGATTGAATCAGGGCAGTTTCTTCCTTAAAATCATCTTCTGGCATAGGGCTGTATATCAATATGTCAAATGGCATAACGTAATCAATTGCCAAACCCTGATGCTTAGCAAACATCAGGGAAAATGCACTTCCAAGTATTGCACATACCAAAAGAATTGTAATTGTCCCCATTGTAAAACGCATTGTTCGTATCTTTGATGCAAACTGCCGGTATAAAAATAGCCGTTCCTTTTGGTATATCTTCCTCCCTTTTTTTTGGACCCTACAGGCAACAAAAGCTGATATGCCAGAATACATCATATAAACAGATACAACAAATCCTGCAATTAAAAGGAATGTAACCCCAAGCGAGCAACCCCTAACCATCATGTAATAAACAAAAATAATATAAGCAACAGATAGGAAAAAACGGTATTGACGGCGATTCTCATGTTTCATATTTAATGCATCATTTTTCCTCTCTATCTGAAGAAGCTCTGCAATCGTCATTCTCCTGAAAATGCGCCTATTACGCAGTAATGCAAATAAATAGCATACATAATAGCAACTGGCTGTCATAAAAACACACCAGCCATCTATTTGGATCTGCAATTTATAATCTTCGTTAAATACGGAAAAAAATACTGTCATAATAATCTGCTGCACCAAAATCCCCAAGGCCGCACCCAATAAGAGCGCCACTGTACCAACCAATAGGTTCTCTTTCATATATAGCCTGGATAGTTCTTTCTTTTTCAAACCGATTAAAAGATAGGTTGCAAATTCCTTGCTCCGTTTTTCCAACATAAATCTTGCCATATAATTAATTAGCCATGCCACAATCAGTACGATAAAAAATGTGACTAGCCCAAGCATTACCCCCAGAACCATTGCCTCGGAACACATAGCCTGGATATCCTTAGAAAAAATCAGCGAGTTAAACGCAAACATCATTGCAGCCACAGCCATCATCGTAATTAGATAAATTAGATAATCCCTCATAGAACGCTTTGCATTGCGGAAAGCCAGTTTATTTAACATAATCACTGTCACCTCCTGTCAAAGCAAGAATATCCAGGATTTCGTTTAAAAATTCCCTCCTGCTCTTTGTTCCGCGGACAATCTCATTAAATATTTCCCCATCTTTCAGAAATAAAATCCTACTGCAATAGCTGGCAGAAAAAGCATCATGTGTTACCATCAAAATCGTTGCTTTCATTTCACGATTCATCTGCTTAAATGTATCAAGCAGCATCTGCGCTGACCTTGAATCCAAAGCCCCAGTCGGTTCATCTGCCAAAATTAACCGCGGCTCGTTTACCAGTGCCCTTGCACAGGCACAACGCTGTTTTTGCCCCCCTGATACCTGATTTGGAAACTTATCCTTGATTCCTTCTATGCCAAGTACTTTTAAAATCCCATCCGTCTTCTTGTCAATCTCCTTTTTCTTTTTCCCGTGAAGGCTCATCGCTAAAATAATGTTTTCCTCAATTGTCAAGGTATCAAGCAAGTTAAACTCCTGAAACACAAACCCTAGATTTTCTTTTCTGAAATCAGACAATGCATCCTCGTTTAATTCTGTAATATCTGTTCCACCAAAATAAATATGCCCAGCCGTCACTCTGTCAATTGTAGACAGCATATTTAGTAAAGTGGTCTTCCCAGAGCCGGAAGCCCCCATAATCCCAAGGAACTCTCCCTTCCCGACTGTGAAGCTTACCCTGTTTACTGCCTTTGTAATATTATTTCCTGTCCCATAGTATTTCTCAACATCACAAACCCTGATCTGCCCCTGCATAAACCATCATCCTTTCCTGATAAAATATCTTGCCTCATCCATCCAAACCACACAAAGAAAAGCAGGCTGAACCTTGTTTTTCAAGCAGTGGCTTTCCACTTTCAAACTTATATGGATAGTTTAACAGGTAATTTTATTTTATGATATCTGTTTTTCTTACAATAAACTTTCAGTTTTGTAAGATTGGGGGGGAGTCCAGTCTCTTACCAAAAGTCTACAAGAGACTGTAAATAGAGGGATTACACGAAGTCAGGGAATGTGCCCTCTATGATGGCATTTGCCACCTCAATGCTGTTATAATCATATACAATCCTGTGAAGTATAATATCCAGTTGTGCAGCACTCCAAAGTTGGAATCTCTTTGTAAGGAACACAAAACCACTGTGGGAATCCACCATAAAATTCTCCAGCATTCCATGCTTTAACATATTACTCCGGCGGTTAAATATCGACGTTTTTACTTGCTTAAATTTTGTCAAAAGAACCCCCGCAAGCCCAACCCAAGGCCTACGGGAGTTCCCATCAAACACTATTACCACACCTCCAAACTATCTTCCGCATCTACCCAAGCCTGCATCTCTCCACCCAAATACAGTCTCGCATATTCTAGTGGCTCATCAATCGCCAGTGCATTCAAAGCACACTGTGAATTGGGGGTTATCTTCAACCCATGCTCCGCCTTACCACAGTCAATCCGCAGCAAATAGCCATTTTCTACCATCCAGGTTTAATACTCCTCTATTATCGCTTCTGTCTCTTCTATCAGGCGTTTCATTTCTTCATCTGTCCCGATGGAAATACGCAGATAATTAGAAATTCTTTCTTTTGAAAAATGGCGTACAAAAATATGTTTTTCCTTTAATTTTTCAAAGATTACCTCAGCAGACACCCTATGATGGCTTGCAAAAATAAAGTTTGTCATGGAATCGCCAAATGAAAAACCAAGCCGAAGCAATTCCCGTTTCGTCCACTCACGGGTAGCAATTATTTTTTTCTTAGTCTCTTCAAAATAAGAAACATCCCTGATTGCCTCTGCGCCAATCTCCACAGAAAGCCTTGTCATTGGGTAACTGTTAAATGAAAAACGTACATCATTCATTGCGGCAATCAATTCAGGATTCCCCATTGCATGGCCAATCCGCATACCTGCCAGGGAGCGGGACTTAGAATACGTCTGGACAATTAGGACATTTTCATATTTATCAATTAAGCGCAGCGCTGTCCCTTTACTAAAATCAACATATGCTTCATCTATAATTACGACAACATCCTGATTATGTAAAATAATATCCTCTAATGCTTCCAAGCTCTGTGCAATGCCTGTCGGCGCATTTGGGTTTGCAAGCACAACACCGCCATTTTTTCCGTAGTAATCCGAAGGGATTACTTCAAACGCATCATTTAACGGCATCTGCCTGTACGGAATTTTAAAAAGCTCTGCCCAGACATCGTAAAAAGAATAAGTAATATCCGGGAACAAAATTGGTTCTTTTGAATTGAAAAATGCCATAAATGCAATTGCAAGCACATCATCCGAGCCGACCCCAACAAATACCTGGCCTTCATCAACTTTATGATACTTGGCAATTGCCTGCACAAGCAAAGATGAATTTGGGTCAGGATACAGGCGCAGCATACTTTCATCATAATGATCCAATACCTTCCGCACCCCAGGCGCAGGAGGATATGGATTTTCATTCGTATTTAATTTAATCATATCTTCAAGGTCGGGCTGTTCCCCTGGCACATATGGCTCTATTTTCCGTAAATTATCTTTCCAACTGCTCATTTCATTTCCTCTTTTCTTCTTTTTCTATTTGCTGTTATCTACAGCCATCCATCCTGTCATATAATACCCCTCTGCCTGCACTTTGTTTCGCTCCATAATACTATTACTCCGGCAGCATTAACAGAAGCCGCTATAATTAGCCTTATTCTTTATAATATGCAGCAAGCTTTTCAAACGCCGCAAAAGAACGCAGCAGCATTTCCTTCTCCACACAGTATGCAATACGCACATAGCCTGGGCACATAAACGAACTTCCTGGCACTAAAAGCAGGTTAAATTCTTTTGCCCTGGCAGCAAAAGCCTTATCATCTGGCTCTTTTGTTTTCACCCACATATAAAATGCGCCTTCTGGTTTTGCACACTCAAACCCAAGCCCTGTCAATTTATGGTAAAGCAGTTTACGGTTTGTATCATATATAGAAATATCCGTAGCTTCCTCCAAGCATCGTGCTACAGCAAGCTGCTGAAGGGAAGGGGCATTGACAAATCCCAGAATACGGTTTGCAATTACCGCCGCATTCCATAAATTTCCATAATCATCCGCCTCATTTGGAATTACAAGATATCCGATTCTTTCCCCTGGAAGCGAAAGCGATTTGCTGTAAGAATACCCTACAATAGTATTGTCATAATATTTTGTCAGATATGGGACTTCCACGCCATCATAGGCCAGTTCCCTATATGGCTCATCTGCAATTAAATAAATTGCCGTACCAAATTCTTTTTGCTTTTGTTCCAAAATAGCAGCTAATTTTTGTATGGTTTCTTTGGAATATACAACGCCGGTAGGATTATTTGGCGTATTTATAATAACTGCCTTTGTCTTCTTTGTCAGCTTTTCTTCAAATTCTGCAAGGTTTGGCTGAAAATCTGGAATATTTGGTGAAACGGCAGTCATTACCCCATCAAAATTAGCAACATAATTATTGTATTCCCCAAAATATGGTGCAAAAGCAACCACTTCATCCCCTGGGTCCAAGATTGCCTTTAAAATAACATTTAACCCGCCTGCTGCCCCTACTGTCATCAGGATATTCTGTTCTGTAAAATCGGTACCAAATTTATCATTTAATGACTTTGCAACCGCTTCCCGCACTTCCTCATGGCCTGCATTATTCATGTAACCATGTATTTGATTCGGTGGAACCTCCTGTAATATCTGAACCATATTTTCCTTTACGGCAGCCGGCGGCTCTACACTAGGATTCCCAAGGCTGAAATCATATACATTTTCTGCCCCATAAAGACGCGCCATGCGCTTTCCTTCTTCAAACATCGCCCTTGTAACAGAATTTCCCTGTACATACTTTATCATTTTTTTTGCAATCATTTTTTCCTCCATTTACTAAAACTCCAACTCCATCTGCTCTGTCACTTCAATCTGTGATACTACCATCGTTTCCGGCTCATTTCCCTTTACATGGTTCACCCTTAGGTACTGCATCCCAGCCCTTAAACTTGCCGCAATTAGATTCAAAACATAGATATTATCAAAGCGGTTATAGATTGACTCCCCTCCAAGCCCGGTCAGGCAGATTAACTGGGTATTTGCCTTTTTTGCCATATCCATCAGCGGTTTTAAAAGATGGGAGGCATTCGTCTGTGCAAATGGGTTATCCATAACGAGCACCTTCCCCTCATTCCGTTCCGCAAAGAAATCTGTATCATCCCTCCTCATATAATACAACAAACTGGAAAGAATGACAAAAGCCGATAAAAATCCCTCGCCGCCAGAATTTTTCGCAACCTCTGCCCAAGTAATCGGATATTCCCTCTGTGCTTCTATCTTATACAGCCTAATTTGGATATTGCTAATGCCAATTACTGTATCATATAAATTTTTTGTTGTAATCTGCGTCCCAAAATATTCCTGCGCATTCTCATTCTGTTCAAAAAGCGCAATCCCCTTCTGGGTAACGCTATCAATCATATCTATCAGCCGTATATGATACATCTCTGCATTTTCTTCCCATTCCGGCAATTGGATTCGCAGCATCTTTAACGGCCTCTCCCTCACTGTGATTGTAGAATTCGCATCAATTTTCCCAAGGTTTATATGGACTTCCTTAATATAATCCTCCATTAACTCTACAATTTTTTCCTTTTCTTTTTCAACAACGGAAATATCAACTTCCAGTTTTTCCATTAAGCTGTCATACGACTGTACTGTTGTATGGAGCTGCTGCAGCACCTGGGAAGCATCTTCAGCCAGTTCCAGCATTGCTTCTAATGGCTTCCTATAAAATTCTTCTGCAAACTCCTCCAGCCGGACAATCTGGTTCAGGATACGTTCCAGCCGTTCCCTTGCATCCCTGCATTTTTCAATAAATTCTTTATAATCCCTTACAAGGCTTCCTTTTCTGTTACGAAGCTGTGTACGGCTCATTTCAGAAAGGTCCTCATCCCATACTGCCCCTTCCTCTAGTTTCAAATCATTGTATTCTGCAAGGGCTGTCAGATTTTCCTCATAACTTTGCAAAGATTCCTGATAGGCAGCTTCCTTTTCCTGCATCTGCCCTTGCTGGAATAAAAGCTGGTTTTTGGCCGCATCAAAATCCCTGTCTGAGATTTCCTTTTTAGGGAGGGCTTCCTCCTCCTTACACTCTTCCTGAATCCGCTTCCTCTTTTCCTTCATCTGGTTTTTCAGGACTTCTATCTGCGTTTCTTCTCTATGGCAGAGCATTTTCTTATTCTCTATCTTCCTGCCTAAATCCTCTAACCTGATTTCCAGATGGGTTTCTTCCTTGGAATTATACTCTTTTCCAGCCCATTCTTCTGGCCTCAGCCGGTATTTCTGCGCAAGGCGCCCCAATTCCTTTTCTGCCTCCTGATACCTTTTTAAAGCCTTCTGCTGCTGCGCTTCTAACTCCTTTAACTCCTGGGAAAGTCCAGAAGTAATCGCCTTAAACCTTGCCTCCATTTCTGGAATGCCCAATTCTTCTAACGCTTCTGTGCCCTTTCTCTGTGTTTTTTCCCTATAGTCTGCATAGCAGCATAAACTTTCTTGTAAAAGCTTTTCTTCCCGGGCAAGGTTTTCCTTTTCAAACTCTGTCTTTTTTAACTGCTCTTGCAGCTTTTCTAACTGGTTATTTGAAAGTTGTTTTCTATCAAATAGTGTTTCCTGTTCTTTTCTGCACCGTCCCAGTTCTGCATAATCCTGCTCATAAGATTGATAGAAACTGCAAAGCTGCCCAAAATCTTCTGTCCTCCGTCTTTTTTCCTCGATTTCACGCACTGCTTTCTGTATTTCTGCCTCTATTTTCTTTACAGAATCCCTTAAAGCCCCAAGTTCTTCTGAAGCAGCACGGATTTTTTGTGTCTGTTCCCCAATGCTGCTTTTTAACCCTTCCAAAGCCTCTTCATTTCCATTATATAGCTCCTGGCTTACAGACTGGTTACGGATTGTTTCCTTCCGTTCAAAATATTCCCTGTATTCATTATCCCTTAACTGAACGGCATCCTTTTTATGTCGTATTTGCCCTTGTAATTCCTCCAAAAGGGCTGCAAGCTTTTTCTCATTTAAAAGATTTTCATTAAAAAGAACATAAAAACTTACCCCAGAATAAGAAATTACGCTTCCTGCAGCTTTCCCCTGTTTCGCCTCAAGTTCTTCCCTCCTGACAATCGGTATTGGAAAAGAAGTATAAATATCCCCTGCATGGGCAGATAACTTTTCAAGCTCTTTTCCAGAGCAGACCAAGGAATAAGGCAAAAATGGATGATTATGTACAAGTTCTTTATTCTTCTTTTCAGAATACCCATTTTTCTTAAGCCATTCCATTCCATATACGACGTGGATTCCCAAATCTGCAAACTCCCGTTCCAGTTCTTCCGGCAGTTCCAGCGTCTTTCCCTGTGTCAGCTTTTGGTATTCTTTTTCTAATGCATCCTCTTCTTTTTCCAAGCTTCGGCGCAATTGTGCTATTGCCTGCAGCTTCCGTTCTGAAACATGCAGGATTTTATCTGTATCAAACCGGTCATCTTCTGGCATATCCAAATATTTTAAAATAGCAGACCGTACAGCAAGTTCTTTATTATAGCTTTTCTGTTGCTGTTCTTTTTGCTGCTGCTCCCAAATATGTTTCTGCAGCTCCTTTTTCTGTTCTTCCAGGCTGCGCTCCATTCCCCTGATTTTTTCTTTAGAATCCTCTGCCTGTTTTTTCCTTCTGGCCTGCTGCCTTGCAGCTTCTTCCATTTCCTGCCTATAGACGTCTGCTTTAATATCCAATGTCCCAGGCTCATAGCTTCCCATAATATTTCTAGACAGGGTTTCCCCATAACGGCTATTAAAGCGTTCTTCCTGCACATCATAAGATGCAACGCTGTTTTTTAAAGCGCCCTCCTTGGCTACATTTTCCCGGATTGCTTTCTCAAGTTCTTCTATCCTCTCTTTCCGTTCCAAAATGTCCTTTTCCGCCTGCTTGGCCTCTTTCTCTTTCTCCTCCTGCCTCCCAATATTTTCTCCCAAAACCTTTTCATAATGGCATCTAAGCTGATATCCAAGGTAGCTGCGCTCTGGTACCAAATCTTCCTCTTTTCTGTGGAAAATATCTACTTTCTGCTGAACCTCTTGCAGTTCTGCTTTTTCAGATTCTGCTACAGACTTCTGCCTTGCACATAAAAGAAGTTGGAGTTGTTTTTGGCTGTCAGCCTGCTCCCTCTCTAATTCATCCTGTTCCATCCCAATCATATCCCTGTTTATGATATGGAATCTCTGTCCCTCTTCTAACTGGTAATATTCTTTTGATAATTTTTCATACTCAATGCGCCCTACCGCCCGCCTGATATCCTCCAGGCTGCCCTTCACTTCCTGTATATTTTCCTGTGCCAAAGCTTTTACGCGGTTTAATTCGCAGATAAAAGCGGCAATTTGTTTTTCCTGCTGCTCTTTTTTCCCTTCCGCCTCCAGATACTGCAAAGCCTTTTCCTCAATACGCATCCCCTCTTCCTTAAACAGGCGTATCGTATCCCTGCGCTGTATTTTAGACTGGTTGTCCTTATACTGTCCTGCGTATTTCTCCGTAATCACCTGGAACTCGGCCATACGGTCTTTTTCTTTATTTAATTTTCCTTCTACTGCTTCTAAAAACCACTTTTCCACCAGCCCCCTCTCATCTTTACAATCTGCAAAAAGATTAGAAAGGCCAGATTCCTCCAGGTTCACCTTTTTAATAATGGTTTCCCATTCCTTAGAATTAATCTGATACTCCAACAATTTGTCAAAATACTGCCTGGACTGGGCAGAGTTTCCCATGTCATAGTAAAAGAATTTCAGGGCAGAATCCTTCTTAAACCCTTCAAAAAGCTGGCGGCATGCCACGAAATTTTTTAAAACCATTTCTTTTTTGCCTTTTTCCACGACAGGGAGGCGCTGAATATCGGTAAGGCATGGCTCCTGATATTCTGAAATAAAATTCACAATATCCAGGTTTTCCACCTGTTCCCCATCCATGCCTTGGCTTCTGCGCACCATCATCCCCGTCAGGACATAACCCGCCCCCTGCTCAAGCTTCCATTCAACCAAAATAAAGGTTGGCTTTCCTGTTGTAAAATAACTTTCAAACGGGCGGTCCTTTGCATCCCTGTACCGTTTATGGACAAATGGAGCTGTTATCATCTGGACAAGGACAGACTTCCCTCCTCCATTACGGAGGGAAAGAAGCGTACTCTCTCCATTCATATGGAAGATTTCATCACTGATTTTAATTGCATTATTGTTATAATTCAGGTTAATAAACCGTACTGCATTTATCTTACTCATGCTCTGCCACCCCCAATACACGCCGGATTCTCTGATAATTATTCTGGTTTAAAAGATTCCAGTCCATAAAATTATCCAGTTTTTTTGTCGTCATAATCATTTCATCCTGTTCCACATATTCCACCAACCCCTGCTTCTGCAAAAATGTCAAAATCTGGTGTAAAAAACCTTCCTTTGTGGTACGGGCACGGGAACCCTTTTCATCTGAACGCAAGGCTTCATAGGCTTCTAAAATATCCTGGAAAGCAATCCCATCTTCCTCTTCTTCCCCTGCATTTTCCGCCCCTTCCTTCAGCCTTTGGGAAATGCAGTTCTGTAAATCCCCTACCCGGATATATTCCCTTGTTTTACTGCTGCTCCCCTGTCCATCAAAAAATTCCACGAGTATTGTCAATATCACAAACTGGGAAAGATAGTAATCCTTGTCCGTTGCATTTGATTTACAAAGCGCTACTTTAAGCTGTGGTTTAGAAAACCCAAGGAAATTATTTTCTTCCTTGGGAATCAGGTAAATCACGTTCCCATACCGCTCAATTGTGCTGTTTGCAAGTTCCCCTTGCGACTTCACAAGATTCTGGATTTTTTCCTGCTCTGTATACGCCTTATATAATACATCTTCTGCATCCCCTTGCAGCTCATGGTGCTCCAGCAAATAATAAAAAATCTCCTGGCTAATCCTAACCTCTTCTAATTCATATGCCATTCTTTATTCCTCCCGTGTAATCCTGATCATTACATCAGAGCATTTAATATTTTTTCTCTCCCCACGCTCATCCAGGACACCTTCAAACACGACTGCGTTACTGTTTTCCAAACGGTATGTCTCTATCTTTAGAATCCCATTGTTTTCTGGATACCCTTCAATCAACTGGAGAAGCATTTCATTTAGCTGGAACTCCACGGGCCTGTCCTGGATAAATTCGCTCCGTTCCTTCTGTAATGCCAAAATATCAATTTCCTGGTTTTTTATCAATTCCACCATGATTTCTTTAAAAATTTCCACATTTGGAATTAGGCATTCTTTTTGGGCAGCATCTTCCAAGGTCTTTTCCCTGATTTCCATTAACGAAGCTTCCCCTGTTTCCTTAGCCATTTTCAGCAGGCAGCCTAGGCTTTTCTCGTATTTTTCCAATTTCTCCTTTAAAAGCCTTTCCTTCTCCTTCTGCCATTCTTCCTCATCAAAATCTAACTGTTCTGTAGAATCTTTTTCCTCTTTTTTCCGTACAGGCCTTTGTAATTCAAACGCTTTATTAATATTATAACTTTTATCAATCTCCCGGTTAAACAACGGCCTCAAAAAATAATCCAAATTCCCTAACGCCGACGGGTTATCCAAAATTTTATCATATAATTCTGTCCGAAGAGGAAACCTCTTGATTAACGACATCTGGGACAGCGCTTCCAGCTCTTTTGTATAAACTGCCTTTAAATCAAAATGGCTGTTTAAAATTCTCTGGTGCTCATCAATTGTCCTGCTTAGATAACGTTCAATTTCTTTCAGATGGTTTAATTTTTCCTCCTCTTTTTTGCTCAGACGTTTTACATTAATATTTTCCTCCTCTAATTCCCTTGCCCTGCCCTTTACCAATTCCCTGTAATTTTGGAATTTCTGTTTTGTATCGCTAATTGTATCTAGGTTTTCAAGCAGGATTTCTTCATAATCCTTTACAGAATAATTCAGCGCATTCCTCCGTATTTTCCCAATTGCCTCCTGGATTTTCTGTAGCTGGATTCTCATCAGGTTAAAGACATTTTTAATCTCATCCACCGCTTTATCATAGCTTTGTTTTTCCAAGTGCATCTGGAAAATCATTTCATGGATGGTCAGTTTCATGTTGTTTTCAATCTCAAGGGTAGACAGCAAAAGATTATAGCCATCATCCGTCAGATAATAAGAAGTCCTTTTTAGCTCCTGGTCAATATAGGCAATTTTATTTGCCACATAGCTGATATGCATAATATGGTATGCATTGCTTTCAAAATCAAATCCGTCAAAGTACATTACTTTTCCTTCGTTTGATAAAATGACATTTACAATAAAATCCCCTAACTTCCTGCATTCCTCATAAGTCAGCCCTTTTTGGAAATGCTGTGTATTGATGGTATCAATATATGCACCGATGTCATCCATTGTACAGTTTTCCTCTTTTAAAGACTGCTCCATAATATATAGCATCACTGCAAAAATCAAATTAATCTGTTCATCTGCTTTTATAAAACCATATTGTTTCCATGTTGTCCTCTGCATGCTGTTTTGCATCAGCACCACATACATCCCGACATGCTTCATCCGCTTTGGAAAATGCTCCAAAAAATCGTACCGCATCCCACATCCTCTTTCCTAAAAATCTGATATATTTAAAATTTCCTGGGGAATATATTTTCCCTGTCCTAAAACCTCATTCATTTTCGTTACCTGTCCCTCTGTAAAATAAGAAAAAAAGTAACCTGTAATATTTCTATTCTGCCTCTCTTTTGTATCTGGAAGCGCCGCTGCTCCCCCTGCCTTTTCTATCATCTTTACATATGCTGGCACAAACGGCAAGATTTCCCAACGCTCCTGGAACGTTTCTGCCAGCTTTTCATAAATCCCAATCCCTTCGTAATCCAAATCACCAAAATAATAGATGTTGTTCCCTGGCTCTGCCATATAGGGTTCTATGCAAAAATCAAAATCCTCAAAAGATTTGAGGATTCTCTTGCCAGCTCCGTAAATCAATGTACTGATTTCTTTTTTTAATATCCTGCCCTTCCCTTCCAGCAGATGGCGCCGCATACTATAAAATGTATCCTTGTTCTCCAAAACCAAAAGATTCTGCGGCGTCTGCCTATTGTGGGAATAATATGCCAACGGCTCGGCCGTGCCATATACATTCAAATCTTCTGCCTGCATGCCGCAGCACTTTAAAATACGTTTTCCCTGCTCTTTTACCAGGAACTTTTCCCTGTTCCAGATTTCAAAACTCCGTTCATTCATTGACTTCTGGCAAGAAAGCATTTCCTTGCAGCAGCGCAAATACCCGTCTAACGCTAATACAAATTCCCTGTCCTTCTCATAAACTTCCAAATGGGATAAATAGTAATCCACAGAAATCATTGGATGCAGCCTGTACTTTAACTCCTCCTCCAATACACTATAATCCTTTTTTTCTTCCACCAGCCAATATGCACGGTATAACGCTGGGCTTTTCCCATTTGTGCCAGAAGCTTTTACCGGTTTAATTTTCCCCTGTTCCAACCATTTCATTACAAATTGATATTGCCGCCCATAGGACTCCCCCACATGGGATTTTAAAAGTTCCTTCAGAGAAATACGTTTCATCCCTAAGCCTCCATTGTATGGCAAAACTCCTTATAGCACTAACATCAAAACATCAAAGAATCCATGCCCATTATATCTTTTTTAAACTTACATATCAACAACAATCTCATTTCGCCCATAAACGCCATTTATCCTATACTACCATAAAAGGTGTCCTAATTGAACACCTTTTATAAGCATTCCTTAAATACTAATACATGTTTTCCAGCACAAGCAGGCATCTTTTACCTACTACGGGTTCTGCTCAATCATTTCATCAATATTGTGCTTTTCCATTTGATGGCGGAGCTTCCTGTTTTCCACTGTATCAAAGATAATAGAAAAATCGTAATCCTCTGGGTACAATTCTTCTGCAGGAACCAATAATTTTATGCGCTTATGGTTCACCCAGACTTTTTTTCCGAAAGCTGTACACGCAGCCTCCCTTTGTCATCAGCCGCCCTTTTTAACATCCGCCCTGGCATCCCAAGCTGTTTTACAATATAAAATGCACAACTCTGGCCGGATTCGCCAATAATAAGCTGATACAGAGGCTTTAATGTATTTTGGTCAAATGTCATCCTTGTATTTACAATATTTTCTTCCCGCTCTGCATAATCTTTTGCCTCTGGATAATGTGTTGTCATAAGAAATAACGCCCTACTTTTCTTTAATTCTTCCAAAATCGTTACTATTCACAGCCAATCGTAGCCGGACTTAAGGAAATAAAAAATATCTT
>CAJUJR010000072.1 GCA_910586605.1 uncultured Lachnospiraceae bacterium
CCGCACATGATAGAAAACATACAAAGGAAAGGTATTTTTTATTGAGATCTGGCTATGATTGGCTGTGAATAGTAACAACCGCCGAAGTAATACTATGCTTATAAAAGTTTTTAAGTTTGCAATATAATAAATGTTATGTTAAAATATCCTTTAAGCCTATTAAGGTGTCCCGAAAGGGAGGTTAAAAAGAAAACATACATAACAGGAGGTTTTAAAATGGAAAATAATGAGAATGGATTTGATAAGAATTCTTTTTCAAGTGATGATGGCGGTTATACGCAAGCACCAAACAATTATAATATGAATGGCCAGCCAATGGGAAACCCATATGGCCAGCCGGAGCAAGGGAATCAGGGGTTTGCAATTGCAGGCATGGTTCTCGGGATTGTTTCATTGGTATGCTGCTGTAGCGGATATTTTGCACTCGTTCTTGGAATTATTGGTTTTATTCTTTCCTTGGTTTCCCTGATTCAGAAAAAGCCGGGGAAAGGGATGGCGATTACTGGGATTGTCTGCTCTTCAATTGCTGTTATTTTAATTATAGTCCTTACAGTAATTGGTAATTCTGTTGCGCTTAATCCAACGGAATTAGATGAATTGATGGATAGGCTTGAAAGCTTACAGTAGCATGTTTGGCTAGAGCGTGTTATAAAGGGAACATAAGTGGTTTTGCTGTGATTATGCAGCAAAGCCATTTTTTATTTTAAAGGAAATTATGCTGTAATATAGTGTTTGCCTATTTTCTGAAATTAGCCGTGAATAGTAACCAAGTTTTTAAAAATGTAAGAAAAGTATTGACAGAAAAAATAATTGATAATATAATTACTACATTACCTAAGTAATGTAGTAATGCAAAAAAGGAATGGCAGGTGATGAGGTGAAAATTGATTTTAATGATGTGGTGCCAATTTACATTCAAATTGCCGATGCGATTGAGGATGATATTTTGTCAGGAAGGCTGAAGGAGGGTGAAAACTGTTACTCCCAGATTCAGATTGCAAAGGAGGTCAATATCAATCCGGCAACTGCGGCAAAGGGCATCCGCCTGCTAGTAGAGCGTGGGGTGCTCAAGAAAGTGAGGGGGCAGGCTATGGCAGTATCAGAAAATGCAGCGGCAATGATTAAGGAGCGGAAGCTGGAACAGATGTTATCTGAAATGGTGGAAAACCTTGTTAGGGAATCAAAAAAGCTTGGTATTTCTGAAGAAGAGTTAATTAAAAAGATTCGGCAGATGTACTAGGGGCGTGTTTGAAAATTCGTTGGTTAATAGCAGAAAAAATGGAGGACAGAGGGAATGGAAGGGATTGCAATTCAATTAGATGCGGTCAGGAAGAAATACCATAACAATACTGCTTTAGACGGTATTACGGTTAATCTTCATGAGAATTGCATTATTGGGCTGATTGGGGCGAACGGGAGTGGTAAGACGACATTGATGAAAATCTGTGCTGGGCTTGAGGAAAAAAGCAGTGGGAAAGTTCTTGTCTGTGGGGCAGATATTACAAAGGATATCTGTGCCAGTGAAGAGGTTATTTATTCAATGCATGATTTGCCGGTGGGAAAATTATATCGCATTAGCGAGCTGTTAAAATTTTACAATACTGCATATCCGCATTTTGATTTGGCATTTTGCAAAAAAATGCTGGAAATTTTTGGTATTTCCCTGAAAAAAACATGCCGTACATTATCACAGGGACAAAAGAGCCTGGTGCATTTTTCTTGTGCAACAGCAACTAGGTGCAGGGTGACTTTGTTAGATGAGCCATTTATTGGGATTGATATTGTAAATAGGGAATTGGTATATGAAATTTTGCTTAGGGACTTTATGGAGCATCCGAGGGCAATAATTATTTCAAGCCACAATCTGTCTGAAATTGAGGGGATTTTATCAGAAATGTTACTGTTGCACCATGGGAGGATAGTTTTTTACCAGGAGATGGATGCAGTCCGGGAAATGCTGTTCCGGGCAGATGGAAGCAGAGAGGAGATACAGGGGTTTATTGAGGGGAAGGAAACGGTGTGTGCCAGGGAAAAGGAAATTGGGAGTTATGCTGTTTTTAGGGGGTCTGTAACAGGGGAAGCTGCGCAGGAGGCAAAGGCGGCAGGGCTTACTGTAAGCGCCGTGTCCCCGGAAGATGTCAGCATTTATCTTACCATGCCGGAAAAGGGGAAGGAGCTTGAGAGTTTATGGAAGGATTAAATCAAAATGAAAGGAAAAGGAAGTGGGTTTCCAATGTTAGAAAACTTGCCGTTATCCGTTTGAGGCAGTGCAGGAAACTATATCTGGAAGCTGTGTTGTTTCTTGGGTTGGCGGTGGTTCTTGATTTTGTTAATTTTTTTATGAAGTACCAGAATAATTTTGGGCGGAAAAATATATATGGAATTGGGGAATTGCCGCTTTGCGCTGCTATTTTCCTCGCAGCAGTTTTTGGGCTCGGAAGCTATAATATATTAGGGGATGGCAGGCTTAGCATGTATCCGGGGACGGTTGCAAGCCGGTTTTGCGCAAGGCTTTGCAGTGATTATCTGGTTTTTCTTGGAGCTACAGTTGTATATGGGGGATTCTATGGGATAAACAGCTTAATCTTGCATGTTTTTGCCAGAAAAGAGATCTATTTGGATGTCCGTAATACATTTTCATGGAATTATCTGGGGGCAGGGATGCTTCAGATGTTTTGTGCATGCCTTTTCATGTATAGTCTTTTAGTCTTAATCTACTCTTTTTTTACCAAAATAGGAATCGTTTTTGCATCTGTTTTTACAGTTGCTGTTATTATAGTGGCAAACGTGCTGATTTATATAAAAAAGCTGAATTTATATAAGGTATGGGATTTGTTGGTTGGGAAGGGGATGGCGCTTGGCAGTTATCTGGCTTTTTTATTGTCTGTTTGGGCAGTCTTTACCGTATTGGCGTTTATCATTGCCTTCCGGGTTGGGAACTATAGGAAGGCGTCTTGCTTTTTGCTTTGGGTTGTTGTGGCGGGTGTGTTTCTTGGAGGAAGCAGCTGCATCAGGCCGACAAAGTCAGTTTACGTCTATGAAGCCTCCTATTTTAGGGGGGATGAAAAATATCTTTTTTTGGATAAAGACGCCAAGAAAGACTTTCTTTTCCAGTATACCGATTTTAAACAGGGCAAAAAAATAATGGAAAACATAGCAAATGGCAAAATCCTCAGAAGGGAGGATGGCGATTGGATACTGGTTGCTACGCCAAGGGTGCTGACGGAAAAGGAAGCAAAGGAGGAAGGCTGCCTGGAAGAAGGTTTTTCTTTAAAAGAAAACCAGATGCTGTATAGGGTTGCGGCATCTGACCTTGCCTATAAGAATCGGCATATCTATGAAAATATGGTAAAATCCCTAACTATTTACCAAGAAGGGACAGATATTTTCTGGGAACGTGAAAGATGCGGCAATGTAATATCATCTGCTTTTGGGATGGATTATGAGAAGTGCCAGGATACAGATTATGATATCAGTAGATACTTGAAACGGTGGTGGGGGGATGATTTTCAGTCTGTCCTGGTTGTTGAGGATGCTTTAGCAAAGAAATGGCAGCAGGATAATGATAATGCTATGTATTAAAAGAAGACGGTGTGAAAATAGATTTTTACACTGCTTAAGCAAGAATGGGGGATTATATGGACAGGCAAAAAGAAAAACAGAGGGTGGGGCAGAACCTCGTACACCTGGTAAAACTACAGTTTTTGCAAAAACGGTTTCTGTTTTTGGGGCTGTTGTTATTAGAATTTTTTTATGTGGTTTATGGGATAGTGTCAAATTTAAGGGAACGTTCTTTGCTTGGGGACGGAATCCATATTGGGGATGTGGGCGGCCTGCCGCAGGTTGGATGTTTTATTGTACTGCTGCTTCTCTGCCTTGGAAGCTATAATGCTGCAGATAATAAGCATCTTAACATGTATCCGGGCATAAGGAAAACAAGGTATTTTTCTAGGATTATCCTAGATTATTTGTTCCTTTTTTGCTTTTCTGCTTGGATGGCGGCATTGTATCTGGCAGTTTATGGCGTCTATCAGGTAGTCCGCTTGGTTCTGCCTGATATAAATTTATCTTATTTCTTTTCGTGGGAATATATGTTTCAGGGCTGTACAGGCGTGTTCGTTTTTTCTATACTATTGTATGGGATTATTCAGTTTATTTATAGTATTATGTATTTTCTTGGCAAGGTGGGGTATTTGATTGCCTGGCTTATCGGGCTGCTTTTATGTGCATTTTTTGTAAGTCAGCTTTGTTCAGTATACTACTTATTGCAGCAGCCGTTCTCATGGAAAGAAACGGTTGGGCTTTGCTTTCTGGCGGGAACCCTTATTACAATAGTAAACAGTTTTGTTGTCATTTGGAAAAAAAAGCCATTGAGGGCTGTACCTGGCTCTGTAGTTCTTCTGGCGGTAACAGGGTTGCTTTTTTCCATAAGTTTAAAACTGTTAGCAGAATACCAGGATATAGGGCAGTATGGAAGCAGCCGGGAAGAGACGGAGGAGGGGCAAAGCAGCAAAAGGGTTTTCCATGATTTTGAGCTTTCCTGGGAGAATGTGGACAGGATAGAGTTTTTGAAAGCGTTTGGCTTTGTGTTCTTGGATAAGGAACAGGAAAATAAGTATAAAAATTCTCTGTCATTTACAAAGGATATGTATTCTGTATCAGATAGGAAGCTCAGGAAAGCAGAGGGATTTGACCGTTCTAAAGTAACTAAGGAAAAGTTTTTGCTGCGGATGGAAGCAGATAATGCAGCTTATAAGGGGATGCCGGTTTATCAGGATATATTGGAGAATATAGAATTAAAAAAGAAGGGAAAAGAGTTGTACTATAGTTGTAACAACCGCTATTATGCTTTGAATTATATGTTTGGTAAACCATATTCTTCCAAGGAAGATGTAGCGCATAAAATTTGGGAGATGTCAAAAAATGGTATTACGGATAAGATGTTTCTAACAGCAATTATAGATGATGAAACATGGGAACTATATAAAAAAGCAGAATATGCCGAGGAGTAATTAGGATAGTGCAATACGGGGGTCGGATTACCAGCCCCTGTTATGATGTCAGGAAATTTAAACTTCCTGCCGGGTTACCGGTCCCTTTTTCAAGAAGGGCAATTAATCCGCGGATGGTTTCTTTATTTTCTTCTTCTGTTTCAGGAACCAGGCTGTTGTCAAGCTTTACTGTCAGGATAATTAAGACGATTTCTGCCAAGGCCGCAGGATATTCAAAGCAGATATCCCCGGCGTCAATTCCTTGTTTGATAATAGCAGTCAGTTCCGGTTTTAATTCTGTGATCATGTACTGCAGGTACTTTTGGTGCAGGTAAGCCTTTTCTGCGCCTGTTTCTTCAGAGGACATTCCTTGGCGGAGGAATTCTGAGGAGGAGCTGCGGCATGCATGGAAAATCATTGCCATACGGGTAAAAACAGAAATGTCCGTCCGTGCGGCAAGGTTTTTTGCCGTTTCCAGAGGCTGTTTGTAACTCCGTTCCACAAGTGCTTCCAAAATTTTATCTTTTGAGGAAAAATAATAATAAATGCTTCCTTTCCCAATTCCAGCTGTTTCAGCAATTTCCCGGACGGAGATTGTCCGTATGCTTTTGTTTTCCAGAAGTACTTCAAGTGCATCCAGTATCTGGTTATATTTCCTGTTTTCTGACATTTTATTTTCCCCCTTTTCATGGTGCGCTTTTATCGGCCAAAGGAAATTACGCTATTACTCCGGCGGTATTTAACCGCTGGAGCAATATAATGTAGTGGCACCCCTTTTTTTAGGTTATAAGGTTATTTTAAAGAAAACTACATATGATAAATACATATGGACAATTTATTTTCTAAAGCCGGGGATTTTAGCTGTTTTGCCAAAATACGAGTTTGAAAGTTTATGCCAGTACTTTAAACATAAAAATGAGTATAGCATATTTACAGATAAAATAAAATACAAATATTTATTTCATTTTCTTTTTTATTTATAGGCAAAATCTATTGACCGCCGGTCGGAAAAGTGATATTGTTAATCAAAACATAGTTGACCGCTGGTCGAAAAGAACAGGAGGAAATAAGATGACATATGCAGATTTTTTTGCAGAGGTAAAACAGCAGTTTATGGAGGCGGATGTTAGTGATATACAGGAACATCTGGCATATCAGTTTAACATTATTGGGGACTCCGAAGGAATCTTTTATGTAGAGGTAAAAGATGGCGTGCTGTCTGTAGAGCCATATGAATACTTTGACAGGGATGCGATTTTAATTGCTTCCGCAGATACTTTTATGAAGATTGCACAGGGGAAATTAGACCCGGTTTTGGCATTTACTTTGCAAAAATTAAAAGTAGAAGGAAGCATTGACAAGGCGCTAAAGTTAAAGGAGTTAATAGCTAGCAAAAAGAAGAAGAAAAAGTAAACGTTTAATTAATAAATTAGTCAGGCAATAAGAGCAGTTTTGTAGGACAGATGTTTGTTTTAGGGCAGAAATAGAGCAGTGTATTACTCCGGTTGCTAAATATTGATAAGTTTACGATGAATAAGTTTCAGCTACAAGGTCGGTATTTAACCGCTGGAGCAATAAAAATATGCTGCTAAGAAATGGGGCTTATAATGAAAAATATATGGAAAGGGGCGGCTGGGCTTTTGGCTGGGCTTGCTGCTGCAGAAGTTGGCGGTTCCCTTTATTTGTATAACAGGACAATGAAGCGGCATGAGGGGGCTACGGAAAAAGATAAAGAACGTACCATGAAGATGTCAGGTACAGACTGGGATCAGTACATGCCATTGATTCAGAAGAGAAAGGAATACATGATGCAGCAGCCGCATGAAGATGTTTATCTGGTATCAGAAGACGGACTCCGGCTGCATGCCACTTATTTTCCAAGGGGAGATGAAAAGAAGCTTGCAATTTGTTTTCATGGATATACAAGCCATGGCATGAGTGATTATATCGGTTTGTCTGATTTTTATTTTGACACTGGTTTTAGCATGCTTTTGCCGGATGCAAGGGCTCATGGGGAAAGCGAAGGGGAATATATTGGGTTTGGGTGCCTGGACCGGAAAGATGCCCTTTTGTGGATAAACTGGGCAGTGGAGCAGTGTGGTGAAGATGTGCAGATTTTACTGCATGGTACTTCAATGGGGGGAGCAACTGTCTTGATGGCAACCGGGCTTGAACTGCCAAAGCAAGTAAAGGGAGTTGTTGCGGATTGCGGGTTTACTTCCCCGAAAGAGGTTTTTTCAAATGTTTTGCAAAACTGGTATCATATGCCGCCGTTCCCGATGCTTAAGATTGCAGATGCAATTAATAAAAAGCAGGCAGGTTATGGCCTGGATGAATGCAATGCGGCAAGGGAAGTGAAAAAGGCAAAAGTACCTGCTTTGCTGATTCATGGTTCCGATGATACATTTGTGCCATGTGCGATGTGCCATGAAATATATAATAATTATGCCGGCAAAAAACGGAAATTGATTATTATAGGCGCTGCACATGCAGAGAGCTATTATAAAGATATGGATCAATATGAAGGTGCATTAGAAGACTTTATGGAGGATGTTATCATATGAGGAAAACAAGAAAAGGCTATCAGGTATACCCGTTAACTGTAGCACAGAAGTTCCATTATTATTATGCCGAGCGCTGTCCCAAGAAAGAGGTCTTAAATATTGGGACAAGCCTTACTATTGGCGTAGAACTTGATTTTGATATGCTAAGACAGTCGATTACAGAGGCATATACACGCTGTGATTGTTTAAAAGTACGTTTTTTTAAAGATAAAGATGGGGCAGTATATCAGTATCTGGATGAAAAGGCAGATTGGGAAATTGGTTTTGAAGATTTATCAGATAAATCTATGGAAGAAGCAGAGGAATTGATGCGTAGCTGGACACGTGTTCCATTTGCAAAGGAAGAAATAGCATTAGCGCATATTACTATGATAAAAATGTCAGATGGTTACCAGGGGGTATATTTTTTGGTGGATCATCGTATTATGGATGCGCAGTCCATGATTTGCTTTTTAAAGGATATTATAGAGATATATTGCAGTAAAGTATATGAAGACGTTGCATATCCAAAAGAAATGGCTTCTTACATTGAGCAGGTGAAAAAGGATTTGGAATATGAGGCAGGCTCTAAAGCAAGGGCAAGGGACGAAGCATTTTTCCGCCAGATTATTGAGTCCTCTGAACCAATTTATAATGGATTGAATGGCATAGGCCAGCTTGAAGATGCACGCAAGAAATATGGCAAACCAGATTTGCGGGCGGCTATTAATGTATCAGATTCTGTTGATTCTGAACTTGATATTTTTCATTTGGAGGAAGAGCCTACAAAGCGTTTAATGGATTTTTGCGAAAAATATCATGTATCGCTTGTCTGCCTTCTTTTGATGGGACTCCGCACCTATTTCCAGAAGATGAACGGGCATGAGGATGTTTCCATTAATACGGCGATTGCAAGGCGTGCGACATTGAAGGAAAAGAAAAGCGGCGGAAGCAGGATTCATTCCTTCCCATTTCGTACAATTATGTCAGAGGATAAGAAATTTATTGACGGGGTTTATGAAATCCGTGATAAGCAGAATGAATATTTCCGCCATGCAAATTATGACCCGACAGCATATTTTGCATACCGGAGTAAGCTTTATCCCGGAGCGACAGAAGGCAGAACCTATGAGCCAATGGCTTTAACATATCAGCCATTGTCTTTGAGGGATAAAGAACTGGAAAAACTTGGCGATATTAAATATAAGACAAAATGGTATCCAAATGGCGCAACTATGCAGGCTATGTATTTGACGGTAATGCACCGGCCGGATGATAATGGGTTAGATTTCCATTTTGAGCATCAGGTTAAGGCAGTTTCCAGAAAAGAATTGGAATATTTGTATTATTATCTTTGCAAAATTATGTTTAAGGGAACAGAAAACCCAGATTTGTCAATTGGTGAGATTATACGGTTAGTTTAGGGATATTACTCAGTCTATTAAATATCATAATTTTTTTTCGCCGGAGTAATAACAGCGATGTAATGTCCTATATAAAGAAAGGAGTTTGGAATGTTTGAGAGATTAACAGATATTATTTGTAATTATGTAGAGGTAGAAAGGGAAAATATTTATCCTGATTCTAGGTTTATGGAAGACCTTGGTTTTACTTCTTTTGACTTTATGAGCATGTTAGGGGAAATTGAAGATGAATTTGATATAGAGATTGAGCAGGAAAAGGCTGCCGGAATCCGTACCGTTCAGGAAGCAGTTGATTACCTGGAGACTTTAACAGAAGAGTAATCACTATGTACCGGGAAGAAGGCCGCTATAGAAAAATCTATAGTGGCTTTTTTTGGATGGAAATGATAAAATTTGTCTGGAAACTTAAAGATGTTGAAGAATGGAGGCTGATAATGGAGGAAAGGGCAATTTTAAAAAATAAGGTTTATTTGTATCTGACAGAATTTTTTGCGGGAATGGCAGTTATGGCAGTGGAGCTTGGAGCTAGCCGTTTGCTTGCGCCATATTTTAGTTCTTCACAGATTGTATGGACAATTATTATTGGGACAATTATGATAGCGATGGCCTTGGGGAATATGTGGGGAGGGAAACAGGCCGATAAGAACCCCAATCCTGACAGGCTGTATCTTAGGCTTTTGGTTGCGGCAATCTGGATTGCAGCAATCCCTTTTGCAGGGAAATATATTATTTTAGGGATTTCCGGTCTGTTAATTATAACTGTTAGCCAGAATTTATTGGTGATTGCTGCATTTTTATCTTGTATGCTGATTTTTGTATTTCCGTTATTCCTATTGGGGACGGTAACGCCATCTCTTGTAAAATATACAGTTGGAAGTTTGGATGACAGTGGGAAAACAGTAGGGGCGTTAAATGCATGCAATACAATTGGAAGCATTTTAGGGACGTTTTTGCCAACATTTATAACAATTCCGGCGGCAGGTACGGCAGCAACTTTTTTACTGTTTTCTGGAGTCCTTTTGCTGCTTAGCTTTTTCTATTTTCTTTCGTCAGGAAGGAGGAAAAGAACTTGTGCAGTTGCTTTGGTTCTTTTTATTCTCTGCAATATAGCCGGCAGCAGGAGTAGTTTTGCATTTTGGGAAAGGAACCTGGCCTATGAAGGGGAATCTGTTTATAATTATTTGCAGGTAAGGGAAACAGAAAACAGTGTAATCCTTTCCACAAATGTATTATTTGGCGTACAGTCCATCCATATGAAAAAAGAGGGGCTGACAGGGATGTATTATGATTATGCACTGGCTGCCCCGGTATTGGCGGGTGCAGAAGAGAAAGATAAAATGGACGTCCTAATCCTTGGCATGGGGAGCGGCACATATGCTGTCCAATGCAGAAAATATTTTCCGCAGGCACAGGTAGAAGGGGTAGAAATTGACCAAAAAATAACGGATTTGGCCAGGGAACATTTTGAACTCCCAGAAGACGTGGAGGTTGCTACCTATGATGGGCGTGCTTATTTGAAGGGGGTCCAGAAAAAATATGATGTGATTATGGTAGATGCCTACCAAGATATTACGATACCATTCCAGATGTCTTCTGTGGAATTTTTTAAGGAGGTGCAGGAGCATTTAAAGGCAGATGGCGTAATGGTAGTGAATATGAATATGAAATCACAGAAAAAAGGAAATATCAATGAATACCTGTCAGATACGATTGCAAGTATTTTTCCTAATGTGTATACCGTAGATGTATCAGGCAGTTCTAATAGGGAACTTTTTGCATTTTCTGATCATTCAGCACTTTCTCGGCTTTCACAGGCGGGTGGATTG
Source organism: uncultured Lachnospiraceae bacterium (assembly GCA_910586605.1). Classification (GTDB taxonomy): domain Bacteria; phylum Bacillota; class Clostridia; order Lachnospirales; family Lachnospiraceae; genus Butyribacter. Next base: position 10,785 of record CAJUJR010000072.1, read on the forward strand.
GATCGGGAGCTTTTAGCGCATTTGGAAAATGTAGAGGAAGGGCTTATGCAGTATCATGGCGGGTCACGGATATTAACAGATGACCAGGCGCCTGTAGAGCTCCTTGGGATGCGTGTGATTGATGAATTAATTCAGGAGGAACTTGGTTATTACAAAGAGCTTTTCCGGGAAAAAGGAATAAAAGGAGTTTTAAATGGGTTTTAAAAAGTGGCAAAACTGACAAATGCCTAAAATTGTGCTTTTTCAGTATTTATGCGGTTTTGTGCTTCTATAAACAAACAGAATCATTTCCAAGTGCATGCCCCATGAGCATATGCTTGGTTGTGTCATCCAGTTTATATTTGTTACAGAGACAGGAAAAGGTGTGTCTGCAGTCATGCGGAGTATGTTTAATATTTCTGGATGTATACAGGATGCCAAGTTGTTCTAAAAGAGGATAAAATATTTTCTTTCTATAGTTGCCTAAAGTTGTATGCATCCAGGTGTCTCCGTTGTAAGCAGCCACAAGCGTTTCCTGAATGCGGAAATGCGGAAGCCGGAATATATCATGATAAGCACAGAATTAATGCCAGGCATATCTACATTGTCCCAAAGCAGCTTTAATTCGTTTTCTGTAAACGGGATGCCGCTTTCATCATCATCCGGGATATTGATGGTGACATATTCCGAGTAGTCTTTTTGGACAAAATCATTCTCTATTGCATATTTATACATCTGCCGGAACAGGTTTTTGATTAATTCAAGGCTAGAATGCTTTAGTGGGCATCCGTCAATCACTTTTTGTAGTTAGACTTTGCGGAGTTCTGAAAAAACCATGCTGTGGATTGCAGAACAGTTTTTGAAAGCGGCCTTTGTAGAGTTCATGGAAGCTTTGGAGAAGGTTTTGGCATTATTTATGTATTTTGCTTCATAATACATCTGGTACAGTTCAGCAAAGGTTATTTTTCGTATATTAATATCATAAGGGTTTGTATTGTACCTGGCTAGCTCTTCTAGTGCTTCCTTTCTGGTGGCGTAGCAGCCAATAACAGGACGTTTTACGGCACAGTTCCCGTATCAGTATTAAAAATCTCTTTGGCAGCAGCACGTACCATAAAAGGTTTTCGGCGTTTGCCAGATGATTTAACGATACTGCCGTATCCGTTCGGATTTCTCGTGGTATCACATCCTTTTATTTACTAAAAATGAGTATAAAAATAACACCTGTTTGAAAAAAGTGTTCCAATGTGATACAATATGGCTTGTCAAGTTTGGTGTTTCATATTGGAACACGGATGCCGCTCCTGTATTCCCATACAGGGGCGGTTTTTGTTGTGTGGAATTATTTTTGTCTGGCTTCAAAAAGGAACTGGTAATAGTCCAGGATGGCTTTTTCACATACTTCATCGGTTAAAGCAAATCATCTGGAAGCAGCTCATTCATTAGCTGTATTTGAAATGTTTTATCTGCTGCGGCACGTTTTAAATCATCAATACGGTTAGAATTAATAAGAATAGTATTAAGGACATTTATGCGTTCTTCTCCCATTTCCCTGCCTTCTGCCCTGCCTTTTTGCCTGGCTTCAAAAAGGAACTGGTTATGATCACGGATGGCTTTTTCACGTGCTTCGTATTCCAGTCGTTTTTCTTTGTTTTGGCTGATAACCTGTAGTGTCTGGTAGGCACTTTCAATATAAGGATTTTTATCTGCAACCATGTCAAATTCCTCCTTTCGTTCGGCATTGATAAATTTCGCCCATAATAAAATATTATCACTGTCATTTTCTGGCTGTTCTGGAAGCTTTGGCAGCTCCAGAACATGGAATTCCATTTTGTCAGTATACAATGAGTGACGGTTATCTTCTGCGATATGAAAACAGGAGTAGAAATTTTTTGTATCGTCAAAAAGTTTAAAATCCAGGATGCTGATGCTTACGCACTTTTTGAACTTGTTGTAACTATCGCCTGGGTTGATTTGTTCTGTATACATTTTTGCAAGATAAAACAGGGAACGTTCTGCCCATACAGAAAGTTCGGAAAGCTGGACTTCGATATCTATCTCTGTGTCGTCATTCATCAATACCCTGACATCCAGGATGCCCAGCTTATCATCTTCATATGTTTTTCGGAGGCTGGTATTTAAGAGCGTTGTTTCTTTGATATCTTTCGGGTTTAGTTTCAGCATAGCAGACAGGAATCCTATCCGTGCTTTTTTGTCTGTCATGATTTCTTTAAATGCAAAATCAATTTTGGGTTTCATTAAAAATTCTGCCATGTTATACCTCCTCGTATACTTCCATTATTGTTGTCATAAAGTACCGTTTTTTAATCCCAGTTTATATTACAGTCTTTGGTAAATATATGGCATTCTGGGTCGGACTCAATTTTTTTCAGCATTTGAAGGTCAATCTCGTCAGGCTCTTTATTTCTGCATCATTATCACTCATTACAGTAACAGCGTTGATTAAATGTATAACGGTTAGTCGATATTAAAGCAGTATACTTGTCAAGGTCTTTTTGTGGTTCATCATTCTTTAAAACAACAAATTCTGATAAATCAACAATTTGTTGTTGGCAATCTAGAAGAAGATGTGCACATGATTCTTCTTCTAAAGTTGATGCAAGCAAAAAATCATTATAGTATATTAGTGACTTTTTTTCAGTTCAATCAGTATTGATTGGGAAGCTTTTTTAAGTTCCCTTATTTTAACAGAATCAGAAGATATCATTTCTTTCCAGCGTATCAACTTTTCTTCTGAAACATATTTTTCACTATCTGGATGTAATTTGTAATCAATATAAGTGTAGATACAGACTATTCCCAAAATTCCAGCCAAAATACCGCCGCCAATTTCAGCATCTGAATCTAAAAACATAAATAAAGCAATTAATAAAATATTGTTCCTAAAATAACAACACCAATTCCTGGCGGTTCTTGAACAAGAACTTTTATTCCGGTTCTGTTTAACTTTTTATATTCAGAAGTTTCGGTAATATTTCTGTAATTATTCCATAGAACTCCCACTTTTCCTATATAAAAGTTGTATGGTATCTACTGTTTTCTCCATGCTATCGGGTAAACTATATTGCTTTTTCTTGTATTTCAATTCTTGTATATTTGCCAGATGATGTAAGGTCATCTGCATATTCGATTAATTTTAATATTCCTTGATTGTTCAAACTTTCAGCTTTTTTAACTAAAAGTTGAATTTTAGGATTAGATTCAGTAGTTGTTGATACAAGTTCTTTTTCGGGTAAACCATTTAAGCGCTCTAGTGATACATTAAGACCGTTAGAAAGTTTAAATGCTACCTCAAGAGCAACATTTTTTTGTTTTCTTTTTATAATTGAGCGGACAGTGCCATCAGACAACCCACTTTTACGTGCAACTGTAGGAATATTAATATTTTTTTCTTCCATTATCTCCTGAAGAATCAGATAGAAATCCATGCCTTTAACCTCCTCTATAAAATCAATATAACACACAAAATCACGCATTGCAAGAAAAAAGAGAAGAAATATGTTGACAATCCATACAATGCATGATGTTCTGGTTTTAGGAATCAAGCATTGCATGAATTGGAGGTGAGGAAATGAAGAAAAGTTCAATATTGTATGAGAATATAAGAATAGAAATGGCTAGAAAAGATAAGACCATACTTGATATCGCCAAAACCGTTAATATGAATCGCGACACTTTATCGAAGAAATTATCTGGACGTTCTAAGTTGAATTTAAATGAGACATTTGCTATTCAACAAACGTGTTTTCCAGATATAGATATAAGGATGTTATTTAAGGAAAGTTGCACAAATAGTTACTATTCACAGCCAATCGTAGCCGGATCTCAATAAAAAATCTCTTCCCCTT
>CAJUJR010000073.1 GCA_910586605.1 uncultured Lachnospiraceae bacterium
GGGAAGAGATTTTTTATTGAGATCCGGCTACGATTGGCTGTGAATAGTAACAACAAACGCTATTTCTTATATGCCGGCAAAATAATCCGCTGTCCTTCCTTAATCTTGTCCCCATCTTTTATGTTATTTGCTTTTTTCACCATTTTCATACAGGCAAGGGTATGATATTGCCTCCATACAATCTGGCTTAAGGTATCGCCAGGGCGTACAACATAGCTTGCTGCTTTTGCGCTAGCAGGCTGTGCACTGGAACGGTTCTTTTTTTTAGAAGCTGGGGTTTTTGCCGCTTTTGGCTTCTTTGTCACCTGAGGAGGCTTTGTTGCCACTGGCTTTTTTGTCGCTTCTGGTTTCTGGGTAGCAGGAGGGCTTGTCTTCTTGTCTTCATTGCCCTTCTCTTCTGGCTCCTGCCCTGTAGCAGACTGAAGGGTTGTTGTATCGCTTCCCTTTTTTTCTTCTGGGCCGCTCCTACTTTCCTTATCCTGTTTCCCAGAAGATGTTTTCTTTTTTCCTTTACTTTCCACCTCTGGTTCTGGAGTTACTGTCACTGCTGAATTTGACAAGGTTGTAATTGTTTTTTCTAGGCTTTCAATTTTTTTTGTACTCTGTATCAAAAGGTTTGCCCCCAATATAGTCAGAAGAACCAAAAAAGCCCCGATGCCATACGCCGCTGCCTTCCTGGGATTTTTCAATTCTACATTCTTTTTCACAACCGAACGGACAGTCGCTGTTATCTTATCATCATATGATTCCTCAAAACTTTTTTTAGGCTGTCCTTTTAACATGTATTCTTGCATTAGCGGGTTCTTCTCATAATATATGACATATCCAGCCATTTCCGCAAGCTTTCCATCCCTCCAGCAAAAAAGTTTTTCTTCTTTTTCATTCAAATCTTCCAAGAAAAGAATCTTCCCTTCCTGAGAAAAGTGCTTCTGCTGAATGGAACGCACGATATCATCTGTATGGCTGTTCCACATGCTTACGCCACATCCCCATCCAAACACCTGCGCGCCTGTAAAATTCTGATAAATCAATTCATGGATTTTGTCCCATGTTTTCGCAGTAAATTCCTGGTTCCCTTCCAATACATTCAGCTCAATTTCGACTGCCCCATAAATAAACCTTGTCCCTCTTGCATCCCCTTCCCCTTTTTTGCCCAGCAGAATAACAATCGCCTGCTCCTGTTTTTTCTGGAAAATCTGATGAATATATGTAATAACATAATCTTCTATATAAATGCGGTTATTCTCAGGCGGCTCTCCTATCTGGCGTATATTTTCCGGTAAAGCATTAAAATGGTATTCCTTTTTTCCCAATCCATTGTTTATTTCCTGATTTGCCATATATTCCCTCCATTCCTTCTGCTTACAAATACATATAGTTCCTTAGACGCAAGCATTATAGCATACCCCCTGTCCAATTTTTGTCGAAAACACAGGAATTTCCCCTACAGTCTTTCGCAATAATTCGACCTTAAAGTATGTTTGATTTTCTGTTTTTTGGGTAATACTGTCAATATAAAGTGGCTTGTCTGAAAAAATATCCCAAACAAGCCGAAAGAAATGGAGAACTGCAAATGGAATTATTAAAAAAGAAAAATGGCAGCCATACACAAGACTGTATCGCTACCTCAGATAAGTTATATTATTACAATGTCCATCAGACAAAAGCAATGGCAGACTTTACGCTGCAAATCAAAAAACTAAAAAAACATATCCAGCAAATCCGCCAGACTCCGGTTTTCCTCTGTATCGGTTCTGACCGGGCTACCGGAGACTGCTTTGGGCCAATTGTCGGTGAAAAACTGGCACAATCATTTTCCAATAGCAAAACACCTGCCTCTATGCCTATTGTATATGGCACACTGCATTCCCCGGTACATGCAGTAAACCTAGCTTCTGTCATTACACAGATTCAAGATACTTTTTACCAACCCTTTATAATTGCTATTGACGCCTCCCTTGGCATCCGGCAGCATATCGGGTATATCACGCTCGGCACAGGGCCGCTCCTTCCAGGTATCGGAGTACAAAAAGACTTGCCCCATATTGGAAATGCTGCTATTACTGGGATTGTAAACCTAGCTGGCAGCAACAGCCACGCCACGTTACAGACTACACGCCTATCTGTTGTTGTTGAACTGGCCAATTTCGTTTCCCAAGGCGTCACGGCTGTTTACCATTAAATTTTTACCATATCTGCATGGCAGACGGCTTATTATCAGAGTTCCACCCTGCCCTCTAATGCACGGTACAAAGTTACTTCATCAATATATTCTAAATCACCGCCTGCAGGAACCCCGCTTGCAATACGGCTGACTTTTATCCCCAGTGGTTTTACCAGTTTGCTGATATAAGTTGCTGTAGTATCCCCCTCAAGATTTTTATTGGTAGCGACAATTACTTCCTCAACTTCCCCCTGCAGGCGTACCATAAGCTCATCCAGCCGGATATCCTGCGGCCCGATTCCTGCCATAGGCGATATCGCCCCATGCAGGACATGGTAAACCCCTTCAAACTTTCCTGTTTTTTCATATGCCGCTAAATCCCTTGGATTCTCTACTACCATAATCTGCCTGTGGTTTCTCTTTTGGTTGGCGCAAATCGGGCAAAGTTCATCATCTGTATAAGTACAGCATTCTTTACAATAGCGAACATTTTTCTTCGCATTTACCATTGCCGCCGACAGCCCCTCTACCTGCTCATTCGGCATATTTAAAATATGGAATGCAAGACGTTGTGCTGACTTCGCCCCGATTCCCGGCAGGCGTGACAGATGTTCTACCAGATTGCTAATCTGGGTACTATAAAAATCCATCTTAAAACAGTCCTCCCAGCCCGCCTAAACCACCTAAGCCGCCAGTAAGCTGCTCCATCATTTTACTATTTTCCTCTTCCATCTTACGGAGCGCTTCATTGGTTGCAGCCACAATTAAATCTTCCAGCATTTCAATATCATCGGGGTCAACAACTTCCTCCGAAAGCTTTACAGAAAGTATTTCCTTCTTTCCAGACACTTTCACCTTTACTGCACCCCCGCCGGCTGTCGCCTCCCACTCTTTTTCCTCCATTTCTTTGGATTTCTCTTCCATCTGCCTTTGCATTCTCTGTGCCTGCTTCATCAGGTTATTCATATTGCCAGGCATTGCCCCTCCTGGAAATCCTCCACGTTTTGCCATCCTCTTATCCTCTCTTTCCAAAACTCTATTGCTGCTTAAAAACTTTCTATCTATACAAAATACATATATAATAACAAATCATTCATATTCAATCCCATCAAAATGAATCAGACGGGATATATCTTCATATTCATTATCCACAACGGCATCTACCGTCCGTGTTTCAACCAGAACCTCTTTGCCCAGAAGGTTTTGTATCACTTCCTGCAAGCACTGTAGCTCCTGCCTGTCATTCTGTAAAAAGAAATCTTCACTTAATTTATCAGTAAACTGTAAAAGCAAACTTCCCTGTTCTGACACTACTTTTTTTGCCTGTGACAACATATTTTCCCCTGGCTGCCCATATGCCATTAAAATTTCATTCCAACGCTGTATTACTTCTGATATATCCGCCGGAAGCGCTTTGGGGAGAATTTTCGGTTTTTCTTCCCCTTCTTTTGGCATATTTTGCGCTTTGGCTACAGATACCGGAGCTACTGCCGGAACACCCTCCTCCAGCCTTTTTTCTATTGCTGCCATCCGTGCAGAAAGTGTTGTAAAATCCTGCTCCTGATCCATCTGCGGCCTGCACAGCTTAATAAACATAATTTCCACAAGAACCCTTTTCTGGGAAGCATATCTGATCTGATTTGACAAATCCGACAAGATATGGATATACCGTATCAGCATATCTACATCAATCATACCTGCTTCTTCCTGCATTTGCAGCATCTGTTCCTGTGATACATCCAAAAGCTCATTTCCCTGTCCAGAAGCATCCACTAACATCAAGCCACGCAAGTACCAAATAAACTCACTGATAAACTGGTTTAAATCACGCCCTGCCATCATCATTTCGTTTATCAATTCCATGCAGCCAATCACGTCCTGCGATACCAAATACCGGAACATCTTACTATATACAACCGTATCCACAGCCCCAAGCACCTGCAATGCTTTTTCATACGTCAGTTCCTGCCCTAGATAAAAAGCAATACACTGGTCAAGGAGGCTTAACGCATCACGCATCGAACCGTCCGCCGTCTTTGCAATATAGCGCAGCGCCCTGTCCTCTGCCTGTACTTCTTCCCTATCTGTTATTTCCTTCAGGCGCGATGCAATCGTATCAATTGAAATCCTCCGGAAATCATACCGCTGGCAGCGGGAATGTATCGTAACCGGGATTTTATGCGGCTCCGTTGTTGCCAAAATAAAAATAACATAAGAAGGCGGCTCTTCCAAAGTCTTTAATAAGGCGTTAAACGCCCCTGTAGACAACATATGCACCTCATCAATAATATAGACTTTATACCTTCCTTCTGCCGGTGAATACTGTACCTCGTCAATAATGTCGCGTACATTGGCAACACCATTATTCGATGCAGCATCAATTTCAATTACATTCATTGAAGTCTGCCGGTTAATCTTTTGGCAGGTTTCGCACTTATTACAAGGATTTCCATGAACTGGTTCCTGGCAGTTCACCGCTTTTGCCAGAATCTTTGCAATTGTAGTCTTTCCAGTCCCCCTTGTACCGCAAAAAAGATAAGCATGCCCGATACGGTCTGTCTGAATCTGGTTCTGTAAAGTTGTAACAATATGTTCCTGCCCCTTTACCTCATCAAATTCACCTGGTCGAAATTTCCGATACAACGCCGTATAAGACATGCTTTTTCTCCTCCTGTCAAAAATCCTTAAACACCAAAGCTGATTCCAAGCCCTTTTACTTCCTGGATAATCGCTGAATCCGGGTCTACCATTTTCAGCTTGCCAGCCACCTCTTCCAAAGGAACTGGCACAACTTCACCATCTCGCAATGCTGCCATATAACCATATTTTTCCTCAATCACCATGCGGGCAGCCGCAGAACCCAACCGGCTGGAAATCACCCTGTCATATGGACAAGGCTGCCCTCCACGCTGTGTATGCCCCGGAACAGTAATCCGCACTTCCTGCCCTGTCTTTTCCTGGATTTCCTGCCCAATCTGGTAAGAAATAGATGGGAATGGGTTTTTCTTTCTCTTAGCCTTTAACTCTTTCTTGGAAAGTTCTGCATCTTCTTTAGAAATAGCGCCTTCTGCAACTGCAAGGATTGAGAAATTCTTACCTTCTTTTGCCCTCTTATCCAAAGCATCTACAACTACGTTAATATCATATGGAATTTCTGGAATCAGGATAATATCTGCGCCTCCGGCAATCCCGGCATGAAGTGTCAGCCACCCCACCTTATGTCCCATAACTTCTACAATAAATACACGGCCATGTGAAGCTGCTGTTGTATGGATGCAGTCAATTGCATTCGTAGCAATATCAACTGCGCTCTGGAAGCCAAACGTCATATCTGTCCCCCAGATATCATTATCAATCGTCTTTGGAAGCGTAACAACATTACACCCTTCCTCACGGAGAAGGTTTGCAGTTTTATGTGTCCCATTGCCGCCTAAAATTACAAGGCAGTCCAATCCCCATTTTTTATAATTGCTCTTCATTGCCTCCACTTTATCCAGGCCGTTTTCATCCGGCATGCGCATATATTTAAAAGGCGTCCTTGATGTCCCGATAATCGTCCCGCCTTCTGTCAGGATTCCTGAAAAGTCCCTGGATTTTAATAAACGGTAATTCCCATAAATTAATCCCTTATACCCCTCCAAGATTCCATAAATCTCCATATCTGGATACTTCTGAAACAACGTTTTTGCAACACCCCGCATTGTTGCGTTTAACCCCTGGCAATCGCCGCCACTTGTTAAAAAACCAACTCTTTTCATTCCGAATCCTCCCTTTCTTATCCAATCCATTATTCAGGAACATACCATGCCTGTCGCTCCATTCGCCTGCATGTACAAATCCCCGTTACCTGATTTTACCATACTTCCATAGTATTGCGCAAACTTTTTTCACATATTCTGCCTATCTAGGAGCTTTTCTTGAAAAATCAGCCTCTTCCAGTTCCTTTTCTCTTTTTTTCGTATATCCCCATTTATGGTTTGCAATAAAATGTACAATTACATAACCGGCAGCCACAATAAACACCAACAATAAAAGAATCCCTGGCGAAACTATTACCTCCCCTGCCAGAATAAGAACCATTTGCCCTCCACACCTCCCTGCTATGCAAAAAATTTTCCAAAACCAGAAACATATTTCCTGCGGCGTTATAAACCCTTTATTACAAAAACCAGCGCACCGCCTGGATATATCCAGGCAGATGCGCCAGAAAAAACAAAAGTTATTTTAATTTCCAAATATCATCATTGTACTGTGCAATTGTCCTGTCGGAAGAGAAGAAACCAGCCTTGCTGATATTAATCAGCATCTTCTTCGCCCACTCTTCGCGGTTGTCATAATCTGCAAATACCTGCTCTTTTACTTTAATATAATCCTTAATATCAAGAAGCGCCATAAACCAGTCTTTTGTCACAATTTCCATATAAAGGCGGATTAAGCTCTTCTTATCACCAACAGCAAACATTTCTTTGCTAATGATAAAGTCAACCAGTTTCGCAATTTCAGGGTCAGAATCATAATACTTCTCTGGAGAATAATCAGCCTTCTCATAATGCTTAATTACTTCATCACTAGATTCCCCAAAGATATAAATATTATCATCACCTACAAATTCATGGATTTCCACATTTGCCCCATCATCGGTACCAAGAGTCACTGCACCGTTTAACATAAACTTCATATTGCTTGTGCCACTTGCCTCTTTTGATGCAAGGGAAATCTGCTCAGAAACATCTGCTGCAGGAATTACTTTCTCAGCATATGTTACATTATAGTTTTCAAGCATTACCACAGTCAAATATGGGCTGACGTCCGGGTCTTTCCGGATTACATCAGACAGACAGCGGATCATATGGATAATATCCTTGGCAATTGTATATGCAGGAGCTGCTTTTGCTCCAAAAATCATGGTAATTGGGGTTTTCGGCTTATTGCCAGCCTTAATCTGCATATATTTATAAATAATATACAAGGCATTCATCTGCTGCCTCTTATACTCATGGAGACGTTTTACCTGTACGTCAAAGATTGAGTTTTCATCAACCTTAATGCCTTCCTTCTTCTCAAGGTACTCCTTAAACTGTACTTTCTTTTCTTTTTTAATAGAAAGCAATTTCTCCAAATCAGCAGGGCTATTTGCTGCTGCAGCAAGCTTCTCAAGCTCGTCCGCATCCTTCTTAAAGCCATCGCCAATCTTTTCACTGATAAAATCAGTCAGCTCATGGTTGCAATGGAGCAGCCAGCGGCGGAATGTAATACCGTTTGTCTTATTATTAAACTTATTTGGATAAATATCTTTAAAGTGCTTTAACTCACTGTCCTCCAGGATCTTTGTATGAAGCGCTGCCACACCATTTACACTGTATCCATAATGGATATCAATATGCGCCATATGGACGCGTTCTTCCTTATCAATGATATACACTCTTTCATCCTGGTATTTTTCCCGTACCTTTACATCCAGCATCCTGATAATCGGAATAAGCTGTGGGACTACTTTGTCAAGGAACCACAACGGCCATTTTTCCAATGCTTCTGCTAAGATTGTATGGTTTGTATACGCACACATTTTGGATACAATATCAATTGCCTCATCCATCGAAATGCCGCGGTTCGTCAGCAGTCGGATCATTTCCGGAATTACCATTGTTGGATGGGTATCGTTAATTTGGATTACCGCATAGTCAGGCAAATCATGGAGGTTGCTTCCCTTTTCAAGAGCCTCGTCAATAATAAGCTGTGCTGCATTGCTTACCATAAAATACTGCTGATAGATACGAAGAAGCTGCCCCTGATAATCACTGTCATCCGGATACAAAAACAATGTCAGATTCTTTGTAATATTTTCCTTATCAAAATAAATGCTGTTATCGTGTACAATTGATTCATCAACTGTATCTAAGTCAAAAAGCTTTAATGTATTGCACTGATTTTCATAACCTGTCACATCGATTTCATACATTACAGACTGTACGGTATTTCCGCCCAATAAAATAGGATAGCTTACATCCGTGCGGCGAAGCCAGCTTTTATCTGTAATCCACGGATTCGGGGTTTCCTTCTGCAAGTTATTTTCAAACTCCTGCTTAAACAGCCCAAGATGGTAATTCAAGCCAACACCAACTCCAGGAAGGCCTAATGTGGCAATAGAATCTAAAAAACAGGCTGCCAGACGTCCCAATCCACCATTTCCAAGGGAAGGCTCATTTTCAATTTCTTCAATTTCAGCCATGCTCTTCCCATGCTTTTTCAATGCACTGTCAACCTGGTCATATACACCCAAGTTAATCAGATTATTAGACAACAATTTTCCAATCAAAAATTCAGCGGAAATATAATACACTTTCTTCTTTCCCTGAATCTGCCCTTTCTTTTCCATCATCTCCTTTGTAAGTTGCAAAAGGCCAAAATAAATTTCTTCTGGGCTGCCTTTTGCGGCAATGTTTTCAATTTCGTTTTCGTACATGTTTTTCTCTCCTTTAACATATTTTTCGGTCTGTCCGATATTGCAACTGCCCATCTTAAGTATTGATACAGACATTGCACATACTATTTGATATAATAACATATTTTCCCATAAAATACACTATTAAATAGAAAATTTTAACAGCGTTTATTTCTATTCACAGACGTTCTAACCGTCATGTGAACCCCCCTGAAAAGCTGCCAGACACAGCAAAAGTTATAGCTTTATATACCCAGCGCCCTCAGATAACCACGTCTTATTTTCCCCTGTTTGCAAAAAATTAATTGCTCTGCCTTTACAATTGACTCAAAGAAAAAATCATATTTTTCCTGCGATACATTTTGGTTGGAAAACTCAGCTTCTTGCAGGATTTCTTTTAGCTGCCGCCATGCCTCTTCCCCTATTTCATTATATTCCTCTGCAAAAAATGCAAACCAATCCGCTTCTTTCTTCCTCAGCAGACCTCTTTTCCCACACTTCTTTAGCCAATATAAAAACAGTTCCATACGAAGCAGGATTGCTGCATTTCTGTCCCCTTCTTTCTTTTGCAGTTTCTTCCTATAATTGTTCTGTATATAACGTTGGAAAAGCACATATGCCGCCAGAGCCAAAACAAGCAATGCTGCTGCCAAAGCAATGGACAGAACAATTCCCCTTCCTTCGGATGCCTGTCTGCCTTGCCCCTTGTTATCCTTTCCCTCATTCTTTTCTGGAGTTGGTGCCGGTGTTTCCGTTTCCTTTGGGTGTTCCGTCTGTCTTTCATGTTCCCTGACAACCGGGGAAACTGTCTTCTCTGGCTGTTCTGCGTTATCCCTTCTCCGTGAAGCCGTCCCCTCCCCCGGAGTCATTTCTACAGGATGCCACCCATAATCCATATTAAACACTTCCGCCCATGCATGGGCATCTGAATCAAGCACCTCTGCTGTATAGCTTCCGTCCTTGTTCTGTTTAAACTGGTCAGGAGCCACCTTATAGCCGGCAGCATAACGCGCCGGAACATGACACGCACGGAGCAGCAATGCCCCAGCCGTCGCAAAGTGTTCACAAAACCCTTTTTTTTGGTCAAACAGGAAATATTCCACATAATCCTTACCTGAAGGGACAGGTTCTAATTTTTTATCATAAACTGCCTGCTGCGCCAAGACCTGGCGCACCCCTTCCAATAAATCTACATCACCCCGATGCGTCAAAAGAGAATCCGCCTTTTTTTTCAGCCTGTTCAGCCCTGTTTTGGGAAGCCTTCCATAAGTTTTTTTAACATAGGCAAAATACCGTTCTAACTCCCTATCAGGCAGTTCCCACCCATTTCCATACCACTCCCACTCTTCTTTTTTAGCTGATATATCTTTCAGCTGCAAATCCTCCATCCTGTAACCAAAATCCCCTAAATCCCCTTTATCTACATCATAATATTTCACATAAAATTTATCTGCCTTTTTGCGGACTCCATTTTCCCCCTCTAATATAATGCACTTCTCCGAACTATCATCAGAAACACTTTTATAATCAGAAAAATATGGAAGGTATGCAAATTTACTGTTTTTTCCCACTCCAATATGTTCCATCCTAATTTGGTTTAATCCTTTCGGCCGTCCAAAATGAATACCATTTTCACAAAATTCAAATCCAACATTTAAAATAGCTTCTTCCTTTTCCCTCCCTTTTATAATTTTTTGGAAAGATTCTGTATTACACTCTTCCCATTTTCCATTTTCATATTCCCCTCCTACAAATCCCCTGAGATAAAGCGCATTCTTTGGTTTCACAGAAGATGTAATTTTTATCACGGCTCTATCCATATAACGCGGCTCAGAATTACTTAAATCCCCATTGCTATCAAGCCCAGTCCCCGCACGGATATACTGTACCAATTCTTCCACAGACTGTTTTATCTGCCGTTCTATTGCATGCTGCCGCTTCAGGTACTTTTTTGCATCTTTTAAAACATACTCCTCAGTCTGCCTCCCATATTGCCATGCCGCCGCCATACCGGCAAGCATAATTATGCAGAGGATTCCATAAGCCCATACCGGGCGCTGCCGCCTCACTCCACGGAAAGAAAAAGAACGCCGGCCTCCACGCTCCTGCCGGGAAACCCACGACATAGCAAAGGTAATGCCTATAACCAGCAGGAGAACCGACACTTTATCCGGCGTCTTCCCAACCGCCATCCCAATAAAAAGGACAGCATAAACCGGAAGCAGCCCATACCAACAGTTCCTGAGCCGGAATACAAAAAATGTGATAAAAACAGAAAACAACGCGCCTACCATAAGCAGAAACAAATTATTATCAATATTCCCCCGTACCCCCTCAAAAGGCGCAATCATTTTATTATTATAAGCAACAGACCTATTGTTGATATAATAGATAACCGCCAAAAAATCCTGCCTCAGGCGTTCCATCCTTGTTAGCGCAAAAATCCCCATTCCCGCTATTGCTGACAATGTAAAAATAACCGCATAATTTGTCCGCAAGTAAAGCACAAGGAATAAAGTAATGCCTGATATAAAAAAAATAGGCAGGATATGCCTTTCTACCCATATATCACACCCAAACATAGAACCAAAACCAAGCAGCATCCCCAGCAGAATGCAACACAGGCTTAGCCAGGGTATTACCATATTTTCCCTCTTCATAAAAATCCCCCACGCCGCGTTTCCTGCGGCCCAAATAATAAGCGGACAGCTTCCTGCCTCATAGCAAAACAGTATGGGATGCCAACGCTTGCCCAAGCTCCCTGTCCTGATACCAACAAAGCAATTCCCCGTCACTAAAAAGCTGTAGCTTTTGGTTTAGCATAAGCTTTGTAACATATGCCGTCTGTTCACGGTATTTCCGCTTATATTCCTCCTCAATATCCACACTGCTTCCCGTTTCCTCCAGACTGTCAATCTCCATCAAAAGCCCATAAATATCTTCTTCCTTTTCCATGCAAAAACGTACAACATCCCTTTCTCTTTGGTCATACCAAACAACATAATGCCTGCATCCATTCCGGACAATACTTCCAGACAGCGACAGCAGAATACTCAAAAAAGCCTCTTTCCTTTTCCGGTTCTTCTTTCTGCCAAGCATCCCCTGCCATATCCCTCCCTTTTTCCCATCCCCCCTTGATAAGTCCAAAAAAAGCAGGACCGGACAGCCTGCTTTGGGCAGATATTCCCGCACGATCAGTTCATCTTCCTTCGCCGACAGCTTCCAATGAATACTTCTTAACCTGTCGCCTTGGCGGTATTCCCGGATTTGGAACTGCTCTGCGCTATTCTCTTCTGCATTTGCCAGGAGATACCGTTCCTGCTCCATTGCAAATTCACGGGAACGCACCCCCGCATCTACTGGTACTGGAAATATTTCCGGCAATACTGTCACTTTTTCTGAAGACTGATATGATTTTTTGGGAAGCGGAAGGGCAAGCACACCAAGTAAGTCAAAACAGCTTACCTTTTTTAACCGGACGACAGCCTTCCCCACATACTGCGGCTGCCAAGATGCATGGATTTCTGCTTTTGCATAAGCCTGTCCATTTCTTTTCCCTGCTACAGAAGAATAAAATACTGTCTTTTTCTTTTTTGGCTTTAACACATAGGATTCTGACAACTGTATGCTGATTTTCCCCGTAGGCAGCTTACTATAATTATAAATAACAATATGGATTGGTATTTTTTTATGGTATTCTGTAATATTTAGCGGCGCATCAATTATAATCCTCAGTTTGTAAAACACCATGCAATTATATAAAAAGAGCAAAAGAACAATAAAAACCTCTGCGTATCCTAGAAAAACCAGGCTCTTACTATTGTAAATAACCGCCGTATAAAAAGTTACCAGAACAACTACTATAAAATCAATAAACCGTCTCATAACATGCCCCTTCTGTTTACTGCCGGCATCTTCTCTTGCTCTAAAATCTGCGCAAGCACATTCTTTGCAGAAATATGGCCAGCCCTTGCTTTCGCATTTAATAAAATGCGGTGGGAAGCCACATCTGAAAAAATCTCCGCAACATCCTCAGGAATCACATAATTCCTCTGCGACAAAAATGCATTTGCTTTCGCCATATTCACAAGTGCAATCGTCCCACGGGGGCTGATACCCAACTCTACATATGGGCTTTCCCTGCTTGCCTTCACTAAAGAACAAAGATAATGGTAAACCCTGTCATGCACAAAAATATCCCTTACTGCCTCACGGATGGCAAGCAATTCCCGCGCTGTTATCACCGCATCAATATCATCTATGGACGCACCACTGCTCTTCCCTTTTGCAATTTCAATTTCATCTTCCAGGCTAGGGTATCCTATTGTCATGCACAGCATAAAACGGTCAAGCTGCGACTCTGGAAGCATCTGCGTCCCAACGCTTCCCGCAGGGTTTTCTGTCGCAATTACAATAAATGGCTCCGGCACGCTCCTTGTCACGCCATCAACTGTCACGCTGTTTTCTTCCATAACTTCCAATAGGGCAGACTGTGTTTTAGGGGAAGTCCTGTTAATCTCATCCCCCAAAAAAAGATTGCACATAATTGCCCCTGGTTGGTATTCAAATGTCCCGCTCTGTTTTTGGTACATGGAAAATCCTAATATGTCAGAAGGCATTACATCCGGCGTAAACTGAATTCTCTTACTTTCTAAAGCCATCGCCTTTGAAAACGCCATCGCAAGCGTCGTCTTCCCTACACCCGGAATATCATCAATCAAAATGTGGCCGCCTGCTAAAATCGCCGCCATCGCTTTCTTGACACAGCTCTCTTTTCCAATTACCACACGCTGTACTTCCTCTATTACAGCCTCTGTTTCCTGATAAAATATATGTTCCATTTTCCTCCCCCAGCTCCTTCTTAACAGTTCCTTACTTTATAAAAACTGCCTCTTCCCCATTTTTCTATCAATGACATATTTATTATAACATATCTATCCTGTTTTACAACAAATATCCATCCAAAAAGGCACCGCCTTACGACGGTGCCACCTTAAAACCAATCTCCTTTTTATTTATACATCGGGCCGTAAGCTGCACATGCACGGAAATCCTGCCCTTCTTTGTCCATACCAAATGCATTCCATGCAGCCGGGCGGAAAATATCCTCCTCTGGCACATTATGCATACATACCGGAATACGCAGGATTGATGCCAGCGTAATTAAATCAGCCCCGATATGCCCATAACTGGTTGCACCATGATTAGCCCCCCAGTTATTCATAACATCATATGCAGTCTTAAATGCCCCTTCCCCGGTAATCCTTGGCGCAAACCAAGTACATGGCCAGGTATAATCTGTCCGCTTCCAGATTTTATCAGATACCTCTTCCGGAAGTTCTACTGTAAAGCCTTCGCAAATCTGGAGAACCGGCCCTAAATTTTTAACAAGATTTAAACGCAGCATTGTTACCGGCATTTCTGCCCTTGTCAGATAGCGGGAAGAAAAACCGCCCCCACGGAAATATCCATTATCTGCTGCACACCATTCCGTTGCATCCAGGCATGCTTTCTGGTCTTCCTCTGTCATCTCCCAAAATGGCTTCATCACCCCATTGCCATTTTCATCCTTTACTTCACCACAAGCATCTAGGCAGGCAGCGCCGGAATTAATCAAATGCAAGAACCCACCCGCTTCTTTAGCAGCCCCTTCCAGTTCATAACCTGTTGCCTTTTTAACAGCCTCCGGGCTCCAATATGTACGGACGTCTGCAAAAATTTGGGCACGCCCTGTCAAAAGTTTCATAAACAACATCCCAAGCCCATTTAAAGTATCATTCTCCGTAGCAAGGATATATGGCTCCCTCGCCCCACGCCAATCAAAGGAGGAATTTAAAATAGCCTCTGCGAAATCACCATTTGGGTAGAAATCTGTCCACTGCCTCTGTCCTTGGAATCCTGCAGCAATTGCATTATGCCCAACTGCCTCCTCTTCCCTCCCTTCGGGAAGTTTCTTGTTTCCATTCGTATTGCCCTCTGTACGCCTTGGGCTGGTCGATCCGGAAAACCTTACCCTGTCC
>CAJUJR010000074.1 GCA_910586605.1 uncultured Lachnospiraceae bacterium
AGAGGGAAGATATTTTTTATTGAGATTTGGTTACGATTGGCTGTGAATAGTAACTATTAAACGAGCAGATGCCGAAAAATGTCAGTTTATAGTTGAAATTGTCCTTTAAAAGTGATATATTATTAGTTAGATAGTAAATAGTATTTTCCTATGAAATAGTGTTATCATTCAGATGAGATAATATTGTGGGATGAGAATAGTTTTCGGTATGGGGAAGGTAATGTGAATAAAGGTGTTCGGAGCACCAACAGTAAAAGCAGGCTAGAAGGTGGCCTGTTTTTACTTGCTATACAATTGGTTTTAGAGCGTGAAACACGCCTTAAAAAAGCTATTTTCAAACATGTTATAGCCTAATTTGAATGGAGGGTAAGTTATGAAAAAATTTGATTCTAATTACAAGCTTCTTGAAGAAATGTACGAGGATGGATATTTTCCGGACTTTCTGGTGGACAAGGTAAAGGATCTGGTTCAGGAAGTGATTACCTTTTTGGAAACCGGAGAGAGGGATTTGGAGAATATACAGCGTAAATTTGATGAAATGACATTGGCAATCAATGATTTAGAGGAAGAATTTGAGGAAAATGACAGTGAAATTGAAACTGCTGCAAGAGAGAGTATTGGTGCGACAGTAGCATATATATTGGAGTGGTTTGATATTGGCATTGATGTGGAAACTGCAATTGGTGAACGTGAGTGGTAGTAATATGTTCGCCAATTGCAAGAATTTATTTTATGGATTGTTTGTGTGATGGGGCTGCATAGCTGAAAAAGTTTCTTTTGTGAAACGGTGGTACTGAAGCCCGAAGCCATCTTCTTCTATATAATATACATAGGCATCAATTGTGTTATCTTGAAAATAGATTGCCCATTCATTATCCTCTATTTTTTCTGCGATAACATCTTTAGAAAATTGATAGAACAGTTTCAGGATATCGTCCTTTTTTAAGCCCGGTTTATGGATTTCTTGTACAAAGGCTTCCATAAACGGGTTTGCAGCTATATTTTCATGCACATATTTTACGCCTTTTGCAGGAATGGAAATACAGTATCTGCCTTTTTCCTGTGTTTCTTCAATTGTAATTTTTCCAAATAACCCTGCCTGCAGTTTGCAGAAGGAATCTGTTTTTTGATGAAGGTTTTCTGGCGTTGCTTCTAAAAGTTCAAGTAATGTATTTTCAGGATAATATAAATGTATGGTTTCTTCCTGGTAGCCAAGTTTGATTTCACACTCTTTTATGGAGTCACATATGTTTGTCTTTAAGTCCAATGTTATCCCTTCTTTCTGTTTGTTTAAAAATATGGAAAAGAGCTATTATAGCCGCTATGGCAAGTACAGCTTCTGCAACAAATTGGGCATAGGCGAGGCCGTATAATGGGAACAGCCAATTTAAAATAAAAAGTGCTGGAATTTCTAAAATGATTTTCCGGAGGATGGCAAAAATCAATGCTTTCTGTCCCATGCCGCAAGCCTGGAATACCCCGACTGCAATAAAGTCCATACAAAGAAACGTCATGCTTAGGCAGAAGCCTTGTAAAAAATGGCTTCCATAATCAACTATGGTTGCGTCCTTAATGAAAAGCGACACTAAGGGCTGTGCACCAATATAATAGCCCAGGGTTACGGCAGCCATAAAGGAAAGGGAAATCCGCATGGAAAAAAGGATTGCCTTTTTCATGCGCATGGTATTTCCGCTTGCATAATTATAGCTGACAAGCGGCATAATTCCCTGGGAAAAACCGAGGGCAATTTGGACAGGGACCATATTGATTTTTTGTGAGATTCCCATTGCCGCTACAGCGTCAGAACCAAAAGACGATGTAAAATTGTTCAAGATTGTCATGCCTGTAACATTCAAGAGATTTTGGATTGCCGCTGGTATCCCTACGCTGCATATTCCAATAAAGATAGGTTTTTGGGGCCGGAACATAGATGGCCGGATGCAGACATATGTTTTGCCACGTTTTATAAATAATAAGACAAAGAAATAAAGGCATGCTACGCAATTTGACAGGAAGGTAGCGAAGCCTGCGCCGGCAGCGCCCATATCCAATCCCCAGGGAAGGATAAAAATAGGGTCTAGTATAATGTTTAAGAGACAGCCGCTCATTGTCCCAATGCTTGCATGGAGCGACGCGCCTTCAGCACGCACTAGATAGGCAAGCACTACATTTAAAATAGCAGGGGCTGCCCCAAAAGAAACGGTCCATTTCAGGTATTCCCCTGTTGCAAAGGCAGTAGTTTTATCAGCTCCAAGCATCATTAACATTGGCTGCTGGAATATGGTATATAACAAAGAAAAAAGAAGCCCGCATAATGCAGCGCAGTAAAATCCAAATGCAGAACTGCGGTAGACTGTTTCATAGTCTTTTTTACCCAGTGCACGGCTCATCATGCTGGAACTTCCTACGCCAAAAAGATTGTTGACTGCATTAAATGCAAGAAGTACCGGCGCTGCAAGCGTGACGGCTGAATTTTCAATTGCGCTGTTTAAAATTCCAACAAAATAGGTGTCAGCCAGGTTATAAATTACCATAACAAGCGAACTGATAATTGTCGGTACAGCAAGCGTCATTACTGCTTTTGGAACCGGTATTTTTTCAAATACTTCAATGCTTTTTGTGTTTTCCATAACTTTCACCCCAATTTTCTATATGGTACAATGAGTTTTTGCCCGCGTTTCCTGTACATTTGCAGACAGAAAACATTGTACCATATAAAAAGTTTGAAATCTATTAAGAAAGAGCAAAGTCTATTAAGAAAGAGTAAAGTCTGTCCAGCTTACTTACTTGGTTGCTTTCAGATCTTGCTCCAGTTGATGTCTGCGTTCTGCTTGGCTTTTTGACCACTCAATGCAAGCGTCATAGCCATAGGCTTTTGCATTTTTTTTCATTTTTTTGACAATCTGATCAAATTCAGCATCATTTTTAGCATACATTGCTTTCCAGGAAGTGTTTTTGATTTCATCTGTCACCTGCGCCCAAGTTGTCTTTAATTCTGTGTCTTTTGGCTCTAAAGTGAAGGAAGTGCCAGGAGAAACAACGTATTTTCCTTTATCAAAATATTCATTAATGCTGATGCACGAGTTATAATCACGCCAATCCTGTTCAATATCACTTTTTGCCATAGAAATATTGCTTTTCCAGTTATCAGAATTATAGGTTTCACCATTTGAATCTGGGTTTTCGGCATCAATGGATCAGGTTGAGAAGGAGGCTTGCAATACGCCATCATGGAAACTTCCCTTATAGCCATTTCCTATTTTTGTATTTTCATTTTCATGGCATGTAGCGCCGAGTTCTGTAAAAAATGTATTTCCTTCTTCATCATAATCCCAGCAGATCCCCTTTGGGCCATAAGAATACGTCATACGCCCTTCTGGAGTTGTAAAGTAGTTCAGGATTTCCATACATAGTTCGGGATATTCCGTTGTTTTGCCAATGCTTGTGGTATAGTTGCCACCCTGCGTATTCATGCCATATACAAGAGGCGTGGCGTCTTCTGGCTTCATACAGTACATCAGTTTTCCGGCGGAAGTGTGGGCATCTTTATTATATGCAAGTGAACCACAATAATTAAAGATGGAGAAGAATACGCCGCCATTCTGTACTTTTTCACCCATCTGTTCATATCTCTGTGTCATGGAGTCTGGGTCAAGAAGCCCGTTTTGGTACAAATCATTGTAAAATTTAAGCATTGTCAGATATGGGCCGTCTTTTTCCAGTGCATCATGGTAAGTTCCAGTCTGTGGATCATACAACCCAAGGCCCAATTCATCATAACCATAGTAAGCAGTTGCAGTTGCTTTTACATACATAACCATAGAGTCGTCCCAATCCGGCCATAAAGATACCGCATATGTTTTGTTGCCGGAATCATCTTTTGGGCAAATTTTTTGCATATCTTTCATTAACTGCAGCATATCATCCATATTTTTTACTTTAGGATAGCCAAGCTGTTTATATAAATCCCAGCGTACATCCCAGTTATAAATAAACATCTGATGATCCTTATTGGTGGTTGCTACATCATTGCCGATTCCATAAAGACAGTCTTTTTTACCATCTGTAAGTTCTTTTGTAAGGTTCTGGTTTTTGGCAATAGCATCTGGCATATGTTCTTTGATGTAGCTGCCAAATTCGGTAATAAGGCCATCTTCGTTCCAGTCATACAGCAAATCGTTTTTTACGGCATTTGCATATCGGTCGCCGTCACCGCCCCATACAATAATATCTCCAAGGTTTCCGCTTTCCATTCTTGTTTCGTATACGCCATCGCCATCAGGGATAATATTGAGCTTAACATTAAATTTTTCTTTTAAAATATCGGCAATCCATCCAGATTGGAATCCGGAATAGTTTGCCAGGGTATTATAGACGTCCAGCGTGACAATTTCATTTTTTTTACTGCCACACCCAGATAATGCAGTTGCCATACTGGCTGTAATGCTCCCTGCCAGAGTGAGTGACAAAAGTTTTTTGCTTAATTTTTTTGCGGTCATACTGTTTCCCTCCTTAATTCCGTACTTTAAATACTATGATTGCTATCTTTTGCCCAGGTGGTATAGCCGCTTTCGGCAATCAGATAGACAGCATGTCTTCCGGTCACATTTTTTACTTTGCCCTTAACTTCAGTGCTGTTATGGAAAAATTCAACGGAACCAATCTCTTCTGTTTCATTGTCAATACAGATACGGATTCGTCCATGACAGCCCCTCGGAAGCAGCTTTGCAGCAAAAAGGATATCTTCATTGGTATAATCTTTCCCAAAGTCGTAATATTTCCAGCCCATAACACAGCCATCTGTTACATTTGTGATAATACGGGTAAATAAATCAAGTTCTGTAATCAATGCACCGCCCTTTAGCACGCATGCCGTGTCTGCCGGGGTTGCTGCATATGGGTTTAAGGATTGGGAAAAACCAAGCGATGTCATCTCGACTGTAGGAATAATTGACGCAGACCATACTTTTAATTTGTAATCGCAAAAGTATTCAGAATCTACTCTGTCATGGGAACCATAGATATAGACGCGTTCTCCAAAGACACGTGGTTCCCCATCAGGAATATATTCCCAATTAGGTAAATATGGATTAGGCATTATTTTTTCCCTCCGTTTCTAGAAATTTCATTGATTTGCAAAAAGTATTAATATGTGGGCTATATGGATATTTTAGACTTTTTGCGGTTTCTGATGTTAAATATTAGTATATCGGAAATAAACAGAAGCCGCCTTGAGAAAAAAGACATAAAATAGCACAAAAAGGACATTGCCGGGACGTATTCGTTAGCAATGCCCTTTCCGTATTTTGCTGCTCTGGAATTTGTTTTAAATTACTAAGTTTTAATGCACAATATAATTTCCTGTAACCAGAATCCATAAATCTAAGGATTTATTCTGGATTCGGATTCCAGCGATATCCTCCAGGTTAACAGGCGCTTCAAATAGTGAATTATATACATATGGATAGTATTCTTCGCCTGAATTATTTGTATGACTAGAGGAAGAAATATCCTTTACAGTACTTCCGTCTTTTAATTCAATTGTTATATCTGAGAAATATACTGATTTATCTACGCCGCTTTTTCGTTCAATCCCTTCTATTTTAAGTGATATTGGGGAAATCTGTATTTTGTTAATAGATGTTCCCTTCCGCAATTTTTTTTGTAGCTTATCTGTTGAAACATCCTGCTCTTCTATACAGGAGCCTATTGTTATTTCGCTGATGACAGGGATGCTGGAAGCAATTTCTTTAGATGTTTTTTCGGATTTAAATGCTTCCTCCCATTTTTTATTGCTTTTAAGTTGTAGAATATCACCTTCTTTAAGTTCTTTTTCACCATCATACAACAGATAGCATCCCATTATGGCACCGTTTTCTTGTAATTTACTGTCAAGTGCAGTATATTGTCCCATTGGGCTATATTTGTCAGCAGATGTAAAAAAACCTAAGCCGGAAATTTCATCTAATATTTTATTTTTATATGGAATAGCAGAAAGCTTTCCGGTTTCTGTGCCGTTTTTATTTTTTAAATACACAGAAAATGGTATACAAATGTTATATCCATCATTCATAATTGCTTTAAGCTTAAGAGTACCACAATTTAGTGTAATTTCGTTTTTTAATTCACTTCCGTATTTAGAATATATTTTTTTCTGGCCATCGGATAGTTTTGGTTCAGCCGGAGCCAATGTATTAAATGCATTTATAATATTTTGCAGTACAGAAGTATTTGCTGCAACTGCTGGGACTCCTATAATCAAAATAATACAGATGCAAATTCCTGCTGCAGCCGTTGTATGGAAATGTTTTCTCTTTCCTGCAGTTTCCTTTATCAGTTCTTCTTCTAAATGATTCCATATCCTGCTTTTCTGGTCTTCATTTAACTGCATTTCATTATACATTTCTTTGAATAATTCCCGTTTCATTTTCGATACACTTCCTTTCTTTTAGAATTTCTTTTTTCATAAGTTTCTTTGCCCTTGATAGCCTGGCAGACACCAGGTTTGGAGTTATGTGCAAAAGCTTTGCAATTTCTTTCACCTGGTATTCTTCATAATAACGTAAGTAGAGTACAGTACGGTAGATTGCCGGAAGCTTTGCCATTAATTCAAAGAGGCCGCTTTCTTCTTCCTGTTGAAAAAGGCTTTCTGCCTGCCTGGCATCTTCCAAAGAGCATGTACGTTTTATCCAAGCTGAAGAAACCATGCTTTTACAGCAATTGATTGCTACCCGTATCAACCATGCTTTTTCATGTTCTTTGCTTTTAAAGCGAGGCTTTTTCTTTAGAAGCCGTAAAAATACTTCTTGGACAACATCTTCCGCGAAAGATACCTGAGTTCCATAAGAAAGAGCGATTCGGTATACCATATCTGAATATTGTTTAAATAGCTCTTCCACAGTATATTCATTATCCATGATGATTCCTTTCTGGGTTACTGCCGTTTAAAAGGTGGTATATGCTCCATCCATTAGGCGTTTGCGCTTCCTTATATTGGCATCCCTTTTGTTTAAATGCGCATTTAATAGATTACGGCTAAAGCGTGTTTGAAACATGTTCTATTAATAATGCTTTTTATATCTTTAAAATCTGACAGGAATAATAAAAATAACCCTGAATTGTAGTACTTTTTTATGGAAATCGAAAAAGAGCCAATAGAATAGCTCCCTATTCTATTGGCTCCTCCCAAAATAAGTCATTTAATGTTTTATTCACTGTATGGCAAATTGCAATACATAGGTTTATGGTAGGGTTGTAGTCCCCTTTTTCTATTGCGCTAATTGTTTGCCGGGAAACACCGACTTTGTTGGCAAGTTCCTGCTGTGACAAATCCATTGCTGCCCTAGCTGATTTTAACCGTAAGTTTTTCATTCTTCCTCTTCTTTCTGTTTGCTGATATGTTTAGCCGCCATAACAGGGAAAAGTAGGATTATTAAAATTCCACATAGAAAATTGACGCAGTGGCTTGTCAGCATTCCATTTTCAAACATAAGACCGCGGAGATAACTTAGCCAGCCGATGCCAAAATTGAGAAGGGCAATGGCGGCAAAGGTAACGACAACACGTTTTGGGTTTTCATTTAGTGAAAAATACCCCTCTTTCCAGATGCAAAATGCAGCGTAAACAAAAGTGCTGATAAAAATGCCAATCAGCATAAGCGCGGCATGGTCAATATATTGCTTTTTTCTTAAAGAAATTAATGTTGCAGCAGCAATATTATAGAAAATAAATGTAAAAAAGCCATATTTAAATCCGATTCCATGCACTAACTGCTGGCGCTCATCATATTTACACTTTGTAGCGTTATCTGTTCTTGTATATTTCCGTAAGATGTAGATGAAAATAACGCCAATGATAGCAGCAAGGATTCCCCCTGCTAAAAAACCTAAATTATATTCCATAATTTGCACCAAGCCTCAAGCGAAAATGCCTGCATTTTCATTTGAGGCGCAAACACAAAGGGTGAAAGATATGTGTTTGCATAGTATCCTTTCCTCTTTTTTTCTTTCACCCTTTTCTCCTTTCGTGTAACGTAGTTGCTTTTTATATTACATAATATATATCATATATAACAATTTGTCAAGTATATTTTACATAATTTGACCTATTGTCACAAAAGCGTTATGATTCACAGCCAACCATAACCAAATCTCAATAAAAAATCTCTTCCCTTAAATTTGGCTACGGTTGGCTGTGAATCGTAAGGTAAAAACGTGTTGTCCCCAATTTAGTCGATGTAGCCTGCTACCTCTCCTAAATTTGGAACAAATCTCCCGCAAAGGATGAAACACATTTTGCAAAAAGCAGATTCAAACACGCTCTAGTGAAGTTCCTTAATGACAGAATCTACAAGATATGTTAAAATTTATAAAGGCACAGTGATGTTACTATTTACAGTCGTGAAAAGAAGCAAAGTGTTCTGTATGGATAGGAAGTGACTCCATCTATGCAGTTGGTTAGCGATTCAGAAGAAGGAGGAATGGAGTGTATTATGAAGAGTAAAAAGTATGTTTATGATTGGGACGATTTTAATGAGAATCAAAAGGATGCTGTAACGATGGCGAAAGATATTATTTCAGACCCTGAATTGCCAGAATTGGAAGAAATTATTATAGGCTGCTGGGGAGAATCATGGGATAACAGCGCACAGTCAATTCTAGACAGCATTGTGGAAAACAAGGAAAAGTTTACAAACGTAAAGCATTTGTTTATTGGGGATATGGATTATGAGGAATGTGAGGTATCCTGGATTGAGCAGGCAGATTACAGCAAACTCTGGGCAGCGCTTCCAGGGCTTGAGAAGCTTACGATTAAGGGTAGCACGAACCTTGAGCTTGGAGAGGTAAAACATCCTAATTTGAAAAGTTTTGAGATTATCTGCGGGGGATTGGGCGAATCAGTGATCCAGAGCATTGCAAAGGCAGAATTGCCAGAGCTGAGGGAGCTAATGCTTTATATAGGGGTAGAAGATTATGGGTTTGACGGAGATATTTCTGATATTAAAGGTTTGCTGGAAAAGTCTGATTTTCCTAAATTGGAATCTCTTGGGTTAATGGACAGTGAGATACAGGATGAAATTACAGAAGAAGTAGTGAAAAGCAAATATATGAAGCAAGTCCGCAAGCTGGCTTTATCAAATGGCACGCTGACAGATAAGGGCGGGGAAATCCTGCTTAAAGAGCTGCCTTCTTTCCCTAATATTAAAGAGGTAGATTTAGAGTATCATTATCTTTCAGATAAAATGATGAAAAAACTTAAAGAGCTTCCAATAGACATCTGTTTAGATGACCCACAGGAAGAGGATGAATATGACGGCGAGGTTTACCGTTATCCGATGCTAACAGAATAATGGGGATTAAATTAGTTGGCGGCAGGAACACAAAACGAACAAGTTATTTTTTAAAAGCCGCAAAGGAGCTGCAGGTTCCGGTCGATTTTGTAGAATGGCAAGAGATATCGGACATCAATTGGAAATATGATGTGGTAAAATTAGATCCTTTTGTTTTTGGAGAGTCTGATTTATCTGAAATGAATGGTCTTTTGGAAACATATCGGGTGCAGCTTGTGAATTTGCAAAATGCAGGATGCTGTTTTTTGAATACGCCAGAAGGGATTTTGTCAGTCTTAGACAAGAGGGGCTGTAAAGAAAAATTAATGCAAAACGGCGTTTCGGTTACAGAATTGCTTTCTGCCCAGCCCAGGACAGTTGGGCAGCTCCATGAAGAGATGGAGTCAAACAGAATGTTCTCAGTTTTTATAAAGCCGGTATATTCTTCTGGTGCAGCAGGGGTAGCAGCGTATCGGCGGCTACCAGGAAAAAATAAGATGGTTTTGTATACTTCCTGTTGTTTTAAGGAAGGGAAGCTATTTAATACGAAAAAGCTATTTCGGATGGAAAAATGGCAAGAGATAAGACCGCTTCTGGAAGCGGTCTTATCTTTAGGCGTAATTGTAGAGAGATGGCGCCCGAAAGAATCTTTCCAGGGGAAAAGCTATGATTTAAGGGTGGTCTGGCAGTTTGGCAAAATAGAATATATGCTTGCAAGGCAGTCGCTAGGCCCAGTTACAAACCTGCATTTAAACAATGCGCCGCTTGCATTGGAGAAGCTGGGGCTTTCGCATCAGACAGTGGACGGCATAGAAAAATTATGCGGGCAGGCAATGAAGTGCTTTCCGCAGCTTTCAATGGCAGGGATAGATGTGTTACTGGAAAAAGGGAGCAGGAAACCATATATTATAGAAATAAATGGCCAAGGAGATTTAATTTACCAGGATATCTTCCATGAAAATAGGATTTACAAGAGGCAGATAGAAATGATGCATAGGATGAACCCAAAATAACAGAAGGGGGCGGCAGGATGAAATCAACAGGCATTGATATGAACAAGATTGTTGGGAAAAGCAATATCCTTTTTTTGTGCTTGGATTCTTTACGGTATGATGTGGCTGTTATACAGCAGAAGGCTGGAAAGACTCCGGTGCTTGCAGAGTTTGGGGAGTGGCGGAAATGCCACGCGCCAGGAAATTTCACATATCCGTCCCATCAGGCGATGTTTGCGGGTTTTTTTCCCGTGGATGCTGATATAAAAAATATGAAGCAACGGGAAACTTTGTTCTTTTCAGAAGATATTGGGATGGGCAGGAAAGCGCCCCCTGGTGCATATACTTTCCGGGGGGCGACATTTGTCCAAGGTTTGGAACGGGAGGGGTATGAAACATACTGTATAGGCGGGCTAAGTTTTTTTGATAAAAGGACAGATATTGGGAAAGTGATGCCGTCATATTTTAAGCATAGTTTCTGGAATCCTTCCTTTGGCTGTAAAGTTAAGGATTCTATAGTTAATCAGATGAATTGCGCCATCAATATAGTAGAAAAGATGTATCCTGGGCGGCTTATTATGATGTATATAAATATTTCGGCGCTCCATTATCCTGTTTCACTTTATCTTGAAGGGGAACAAAAAGACAGTATAGAAGGCCAGGGGGCTGCCCTGCGCTATGTAGACATGGAGCTTGGAAGGCTTTTTCATGCATTCCAAAAGAAAGGTGATACTTTCGTAATCTGTTGTTCTGATCATGGAACCTGTTATGGGGAGGATGGATGCATGTACCATGGCTTTAACCATCCGATTGTAAATACAGTGCCCTATAAGCATTTTATGCTTTCCCATAGTGCATAATACGGAAAATATATAGAAAAATTATTGTTGGTTTATTTTAGAGCGTGAGCAATAACGGGAAGAGAAGGCAGGGGAATGCAATATCAAAACATTTTAAACGGTATAGTAGGGCAGTGTAAAGAAATATTTACGACAAAGCTCGTAGGGGTTTATTTACATGGTTCTATGGCGATTGGATGCTTTAATCCTGAGAAAAGTGATATTGATCTGATTATCGTTATCAAAGAAGATATTTCCGATATACAAAAACTGGAGTTTATGGAACGGATTGTGGAGTTCAATAAAAAAGCGCCAGAAAAAGGGTTGGAAATTAGTGTTGTAAAGAAGGGATATTGCAGTCCCTTTGTGTATCCAACTCCATTTGTATTGCATTTTTCGCCTGCACATTTAAACTGGTATCAGGCTGCGCCGCAAGATTTTGTAGAAAATATGAATGGCGAAGATAAAGATTTAGCAGCGAATTTTACAATGATCCGTAAATATGGGATTGTACTGTATGGAGAACCAGTAGACAGTGTGTTTGCACCAGTTCCCCGCGAGAATTATATTGATAGTATTTATGCAGATATCAAGAATGCAAAGCAGGATATTATGGAGGATCCAGTTTATATTACGCTGAATTTGTGTAGGGTATTGGCGTTTTTAAAAGATGGTTTGTATCTTTCAAAGGAAGAAGGGGGAAAGTGGGGCGTGGAACATTTGCCTGAAAAATATCATCCTGTTATTATGGGTGCAGCAGAGTGTTATGCCACAGGAAAAAATATGGAAGTGGAAGAAAGGATGGCTCGTCAGTTTGCAGAGGAAGTTTTGTGTTTGGTGAAATTGGCTTTTATTGTGTAACAGAGGAAGTACTGCATCCCTATCCATCCATTGAAGGATTTGAATGATTTATAGTATCTATAATGCTCTTTAATATATATTGTTGGTTTCTTTGTTCTGCCTTAATTATTCGTCTATAAATTCTGTCATATGCTTGCGGTAACGGAGTGGGAGCATGTTTGTCTGTAGTTTTTTGTTTATTCTTTCTTTAATTACAATTTTGTCAAAGAAGGTTTTCCATAAGTCAACATATTCTTCCTGTTGTTCTGATAATTCTTCCAGTTTCTTTGCTTCTTCTTGCGTTAAGAGCCGCACTTCCCAATCGCCTCCTTTTTGGTGGAAGGATGCTTCTAGATGGGCTTCATCATAGATAATAAACCATTCTTCAATAAAGCGGTCTGCAAAGTGTTCTGTTAGCAGCGGGATGATCCGATGTTTAGGTTCGATTATTGCTAATAGCAGGGAAGGTTCTTTTTGCACTTCCTGAAAGCGTAGGAATTCCCGAAAAAAATGTGTTTCATTTTGGACTGCGCGGTTTATCGCAAAAATTCGTTCAACACATGGGATTTGCAGTGCACTACAGACTTTTGGCCCGATTGTAAAACCATAAGTTACAAACTGATAGATAACATCTCCCTTGTCAGGAAATTCAGAAATAACAGCGCTCATTATAAAATGATACGCTTTTTCTGATATTTTCTTGCGCACTGCGTCAATGACGCTTTGCGTTTTTTCTGGGTCAGTTTTTACTTGTACATATTCTGTAAATAATTCATAATTTTCTAATTGGTTTTTCTGCTCTGGCTGTATACGGATGAACTTATGCCCATAACCAGAAAGCCCTGCATCATAAACAGCGCTAAAAATTCCATCTACTGTATTTTCACATTGATAAATTCTTGTTGGCTTGTCCATAGCCACATTCCTTTCTATGGCAAATCTTCCATTGGGAAAGTGTCAAAAAGTGACAATTGTTTATAGGTTACTTTTTCATCGAATCCTTTCATTACATCAGTATCATTTTCTAAAAGGTTTCTTGTTATATAGTCTTCATCTATTTTTAGGAAGCGGTACATCATCTGGCCGTTGCAAGTGATAAAATAAATTGCCCGCTTCATAACTACTCCAATTGCTTTCAGCGCATGGTAGTCAAGGCTTCCTGTTTTTCGGGCGGCGACAATCCGCTGTGCTGATTTTGTACCGATTCCTGGTACACGGAGTAATGTGTCAAAGTCTGCCGTGTTGATTTCGACAGGGAATTGTTCCAAATGGCTTAATGCCCAGTCGCATTTTGGGTCTAAAAATGTATTGAAAAATGGCCGTTGTTCTGTTAGCAGTTCATCAGCACGGAAACCATAAAACCGCAGGAGGAAATCTGCCTGATAAAGGCGGTGTTCCCGGCGCAAGGGCGGCTGGCCGTTGACGGCAGGAAGTGATGCGTCTTGGTTTACATTGATAAAGGCAGAAAAAAATACTCGCTTTAAATCAAAACGCTGGTACAAGGCTTCTGTAACTGCGATAATTTCATAATCGCTTTCCCCAGTTGCCCCGATAATCATCTGCGTACTCTGTCCTGCTGGTACAAAACCCCTGCTAATGTCTTTTCGGTTCCATTGCGTTAATCCTGTATTAGAAGATGGAATCAGGCTTTCTTGGGCAGGTTGTATCTTTTTAGAACTGCTATTGATGTCTTTTTCAGTGATGCCTGTATTTCCATATAGATTTTGGGATGCAGATAAAGAAGCCTGTGCTCCTGGCAGTGCGCGGCCTGTTCTTTTTTGCGTATGCCAGTATGCGCTTTGGTTTCCACCTTTCATCCCAAGTACAGCCCGGCTTTCTGCCATGCCGTTTTGTATTTGGCGCATCGGGGTTAATATTGTTTTTCTGCTTTTGTTTGGGGCGAGCTCCTGCAGCCCTCTTGCAGTTGGCAGTTCCAGGTTGATGCTCATACGGTCTGCATACCAGCCGGCTTCTTCAATAAGTTCCTGGGAAGCTCCAGGAATTGCTTTACAATGGATATAACCATTAAAACGGTGAATTGCCCTTAAGTCATGGAGTGTCCGGCAGACCAGCTCCATTGTATAGTCAGGTGATTCTACAATGCCAGAACTTAAGAAAAGCCCTTCTATATAATTTCTGCGGTAAAATTCAATGGTCAGCGTACAGATTTCTTCTGGTGTAAAGGTTGCCCGTGGGATATCGTTTGTACAGCGGTTTATGCAATATTTGCAATTATAAATGCACTCATTTGTAAATAGTATCTTCAACAGGGAAATGCACCGGCCGTCTGCACCAAAGGCATGGCAGATGCCGCTTGGCATGGTATTGCCAATTTCTCCTTTTTTCCCGTCACGGCCAACCCCGCTGGAGGTACAGGCAACGTCATATTTGGCGGCATCTGAAAGAACCTCCAGCTTTTGTTTGATAGTTGCATGTTCCTGAAAAATCATTTGCCACACCTCCATATCATATGAACGATAGTTCCAAACGTTTGTTTGAATATAATATCATTTTTCTATGAATTCGTCAATAGAAACTGTCAGTAAATACTGTTGCCCTGTCAGTACAATGTTACTATTCACAGCCAATCGTAACCAAATCTCAATAAAAAATATCTTCCCTCT
>CAJUJR010000075.1 GCA_910586605.1 uncultured Lachnospiraceae bacterium
AGGGGAAGAGATTTTTTATTGAGATCCGGCTACGATTGGCTGTGAATAGTAACGTCAACTATCATTCCTTTTCTTGACCTTTCTGCCAGATATAATGTATACTATTGGTATTACTCACGGCATAAGATAAACCAAAGTTTTAGGGTTCGTTTTGCCCAATAATGCAATTAATGACTGTAGCAAATAGAAAGCGAGGGACTTATGGTCATTCAATATAAATGCCCAGACTGTGGGACTGACATGGTTTTTGACAGCGCCACCGGCGGATTGCACTGCCAAAGCTGCGACCACGAAGAAAAAATTGAAGGCTATCAAAGGGAATATGAATCTTACCAGCCACAATTCCACAATGCCACATTTGATGACGAAGAAGCGCGCCAATACCAATGCAAAAATTGCGGCGCTATCCTGTTTACAGAAAAACATACTTCCGCAGCTATTTGCAGCTTTTGTGGCTCCCCTATGATTTTAGGGGACAGACTTTCTGGCAGCTACGCCCCAACGAAAATCATCCCTTTTTCTATTTCAAAAAAAGAAGCAGAAAAAGCCTTCCATAAATGGTGCAAAAAATTAAAATTTTCCCCAAAGGAATTTACAGAAGGAAGCCGGATTAAAGAAATTACTGGTATCTATGTGCCATTCTGGCTTTATCACCTCCGCGGCCAAGGCGAAGCGCATCTCCAATGCACCAGAACCCATATTTTCAGCCGCGGCGATGAAGAAATAACAGAAACAAGCCATTTTGATGTATACCGGCAAGTAGACCTTGCGCTTAAAGATATCCCCGCAGACGCATCTGAGAAAATGGCGGATCATCTTATGGACAGTTTAGAACCTTTTGACTACTCTGCCATGAAAGAGTTCCAAATCCCTTATCTTGCCGGTTTCCTTTCTGAAAAATACAGCTATACAGACAAAGAAATGCTGCCGCGCGTAACAAAACGTGCCAATGAATTTATGGATGAATTTATCCGGAACACTGTCCAGGGATATGACAGCGTAACCTTTGAAAACAGGGATTACCATATCGGGCAGCTTTCCTCAGAATATGCATTATTTCCTGTCTGGATGGTTTACTATGATTATAATGACGCAGAATATACTTTTGCAATGAATGGGCAAACGGGTAAGCTGGCCGGAGATCCGCCGCGCTCCATCCCGAAAATTGCAACTTCCATCGGGCTGCTCACTCTACTTATTTTTATGTTATGCAGAATTATCACCATTGTATCAGGAGGACCTTTGTTATGATAAAAAAGCATGCTGCCATATTTACAGCAATTTCCAGTAAGGCAAAAAAAACTGTATGTGTTTCTTGTCTCTTTTTTTTCATAGTCCTTTCCTTTCTTTTCACTGGAAACTTTGCATATGCCAAAACCGTAATATCGGATAGTGCACATATGCTGACTACAGAAGAGACAGAATTAATCCATAAAAACTGTGATTCTATATTAGAACGCCACAATACCTCTGTCTATATCCTGACTTCTGATAAAATCGGGATAAACGACAATTATGACGGCTATATGGAACAAGTTGGAAATGACAGTAAAGCCCCTGAAAACCTTGTGCTTCTTTTTATCAGCACAAAAAAAGACGCACGCGTCTATCAGATATATGGATATGGGACTGCAAAAACCCAGCTAACCCACAAACGCTGCAACAAAGTTATGGACCACATGCAGCGGAACATGAAAAATGGAAATTATTATGAAGCCCTAAATATTTTTTGCAATGAAGTTGACACATATATGGGAAGAAACCCAAAGCTGGATTCCCTGTTTTTCCAATCTCTCCCGCAGCTTATTTTCAGCCTGCTTATAAGCTTCTTAATTATTCTGCCCTCTGTACGAAAAACTGCAGGGAAAAACACAGTGGCAGTAAGGAACTATATTGATGAAAGCCATTCCCAGCTTCTTGGGAGAATTGACCATTTTCGTTATATGAATGTACACCGCGTCAAAAAAGCAGATACAAGCAGCAGACACAATAACGGCGGCAGCGGCGGACGAAGCCACAGCAGCGGCACGCCTCATTCTTTTTAGGCTCCCCTGCAGTACAGCCAGTCCTTAAAATTAGGAAACAGAATGTTTCTTAATATAAATAATAATGCAAAGGAGTAATAAGATGAACCAGAAAAAAAGAAAGATCAAAAAAATCGGACGTAAAGTAAGCCTTTTAGTTGGATGTATCCTGGGCATCAACATTATTATCATCGTGCTGCTATGCGTCACCATGTCTTACAAGCTCACAATGTCTATTCTGCAGGATGAATGTGTTAATGGCACAGACGTCCTTTCATACGAGCTTGAAAACTATTCCGGCCCTGAAGACAAAACAGAACTGCTGGATAAGTTAAAAAAACTTGTCGGATGTGAATTTACTATTTTTAATGGGGATGAACGCGCTTATACCACGATTCAGCAGGACGGAAAACGCGCTATAGGCACAAAACTTTCAGAAGATATAGCAAAAAAAGTATTAGAACAAGGGGAATCGTACATAGGCCAGACACAAATCCTTGGCGCTAACCACCTCTGTTCCTATGTACCAACAAAAAACGCAGATGGTGAAATTACAGGACTGATTTTTGCCGGTATTTCCCTTCAGGATGCACTTACAAATACAAACAAGACAATTATCATTTCCTGTATCGCCGGAGGCATACTGATCGTCATTGGAATCCTATCCATCTCCATGTTTATCCGTCTTGCTGTCACCCGTCCGCTCAATAAGCTGACTACCCTTGCGCAGACAATGGAGCAAGGGGAATTAGGGTTAAAGGAAGATAAACACTTAGCTGTAAATATCCATTCAAAAGATGAGATTGGTTATTTAGCTGAAATATTTGAAAATACCACCCGGCGTTTAAAAAACTATATCGGCGAAATTTCAACAATACTTTCCGCCATTTCCGATGGGGATCTGACAAAAGAGACAACACAGGACTATGTAGGGGATTTCACTTCTATCAAAACTTCGCTGGATGATATCCTGCACAAATTAAACCATACAATGTCCCAAATCCGGGAAAGCTCCAGATATGTTGCAGCCAGCGCCGACCAAATGTCAGCCGGTGCCCAGACGCTAAGCCAGGGCGCAACCCAACAGGCAGCCTCTGTTGATGAATTAGATGGGACAATCCGGGAAATATCCCGCCAAATTGCCCAGACAGCCGAAAATGTAGGGGAAGCGAATGTCAAAGTAACTGATGTTGGCAAGCAGATTTCAGACAGTAACCAGCAAATGCAAGAAATGATAAATGCAATGGAAGAAATCAATGCCCGTTCCAACGAAATCAGTAAAATCATCCGCACTATTGATGATATAGCTTTCCAGACAAATATCCTTGCACTAAACGCCGCAGTAGAAGCAGCACGCGCCGGGGCAGAAGGAAAAGGCTTTGCCGTAGTGGCAGAAGAAGTACGGACGCTTGCTGGAAAGAGTTCAGAAGCTTCCCAGTCTTCCACAGCGCTGATTGAACACTCTATTACGGCAGTAAAGGAAGGCACAAAAATTGCGAATGAGACAGCCCAACAGTTGGCTTCTGCAACATCCAGCGTAAATGAAATTGTTGACAATATCAATGGTATCGCTGACGCCTCCCACACCCAGGCAGAATCTATTTCACAGATTCAGGAGCAAATCAGCCAGATTTCACAGGTAGTACAGACCACTTCTGCCACAGCAGAAGAAAGCGCAGCTACCAGCCAGGAGCTTAGTTCGCAGGCTGGCATGCTCCAAAAGCTTATCAGCATGTTCCATTTAAGCAGGCATTAAGCAAAAGATGCTCAACACCATTTCCAGATATAGGCCATGCCTGGAAGCAAAACACACCCAAGGCACATCCCTGCGGCATACATTATGCCCCCAAAGCAAACTGCTGTCCCTATAAACATATAAGACAGTATTGGGAAAGCCATCTGAGAAATCACAAAACAAAAAATATTTTTCCAGCATAACGGAAAAGAACCTGATACCGGTGGCGGCGGTACTCCCTCCAGTCCACCGGTACATATTTCAAATACTCTTTCCAGGATACCCGCTTTCCATTTCCAGACCAGCCTCATCCAACAAAAAAATATCTGCTTGATACGCAAGCCCCAAGGCAAGCTACACCCTAAAATATTCTCCCCGTGAAAGATTACCTATCCGCTCATTTTCCAAAACTCCTAACTCCTGGAAAGCCCCCTCTAACCTCTCCTGGTTCCAATTATTATAAAATCCCTGGTACAAATCGCAAATACTCCGTACTGTATAAACCTCTGGCATCTGGTAGCCATCTAACACGAAAGCAATCCTTTCCAGGCAGGCATTCCTGTTTTTTTCATATCCATGCCATCTATTAAGATCCTTCCCTGATAAGAAATATCCGGCTCTAAAATATGGTTTAGCAATGTGGTTTTCCCCACCCCATTTTCCCCCAAGACCCCCACAATATACCCTTTTGGTATCTTCAGGGAAATATCCTCCAGCCGGAAACCATTATAAAATTTACCAATATGGATTGCCTGAAGCATTTGCACCGTCTCCTGTATATAAACTGTGTATATTGTTATATACAGTTTATATACACATGTCAAGCCTATATGTCAGTTGACAGAAGGATTATAAGATGTTGTATTTAATTTATAAGTCATACAACCGATCGCGCAATCCGGTTCATCTGCAACTACAGTAAGGAACTGCTAATGAGCAGCCCACAATTAGAAATAAAGCGGAATATGAAAAAGGGATTTAAAAAATGTATTACCGCACTAACACCGGCCACCTTACTGACTGCCGGATTGGTATCCGGAACCAAAAAAACATGCTCAGCAGCCACAGCCCCTATATCAGGAACCGGCTCTGTTCCAGGCATAACAGATGATTTTACAAGGGGCGTAGATATTTCTGCGCTGACGACACTAGAAAAGAGCGAGACTGAATTTCCCTATCCGGATGGCTCCAGCGGCGACGTAAAACCCACTATTGCCTGCCAAAAAAATACATATACACATCTTCCAAAGTCAATGCAGCATGTTCTGTATCCGCATTTGAGGGAAGCTGTCCGCCGACCAGATGCAAAATGAAATCTTCCTTCCCCTGTGTAATGCTGCTGACGCAGTATTTTTCCTGATAAGCAGGAAGTTCCTCCGCCCTGCAATGTACTACGCCAACCCTGCCGCTTATCATCTCCAGCAGCCATCCTGGTGTATCACAGCGTACCACCTTGTTACTATTCACAGCCAATCGTAGCCAAATCTCAATAAAAAATATCTTCCCTCTATATGTTTTCTATAATGTGCGGCATGAGAAACCGACAGTTTTATATATTTTCTGTAGAAAGCGAAAGTTTTGCCTTGCTTACATTCTGACAAAAATTATAGAAGACATTCCTCCCTGGGCAATCCTCTCCTTCGGGTCAAGCCCGGCAGTTGGTTCATCCAGAATCAAAAACTCCGGCTGTCCAAGCAGCGCCTGTGCAAGCAGGATACGCCGTTTCATCCCACCGGAAAATCCTCCGATTTTAAATGACCTTTTCTCATATAGATTCACTTCCTGCAAAATATGCTGTATTTCTTCCGATGTGCTTTTCTGCTTCCGGTCCATTCCCTTTATCACTGCCATATATTCTAAAAATTCCTGCGCCCGAAAAGTATCATAACAGCTCTGTGTCGCGGCATATATCCTATCCGTCTCCGATAGCTTTTCCCAAGCCGGGTGATTTCTTCACCATCACACAAAACGGTTCCGCTGCTTCTTTTGATATTATCCGTTAAGATATTAATCAACGTTGATTTGCCGGCGCCATTCGACCCTAACAGCCCGTATATCCCATTTTCCAGAGTCAGGCTTAACCCGTCTAATGCCCTGGTTTCACCATATTCTTTTACCAAATCAAGAATTTCTATTACCATATGTCCCCCCTCCATCATAAGCCTGCCCAATAATTACTATTCATTGCTATTCTTAAAGAACTGTACCATCATGCAAAAAAACATCCTGCTATACTGCCTGACACTGCAAAAACAGGAATAGCAAAAATAACGAAAGATACGAAAACAGTTAATATGTAATTTCCCATCCTCTTTCTGACAATGCGTATCAAAATTCCGGAAAAATAAAGATAAAGCAGATGCAGCGCCCCAAAAAGCCCTGCTGCTGCCACAATCGGCATCTCCCCAAACCAATCACCCCGAAACTGCATAATGCTCCCTATAGGCGCAAGCCATTGGTTGCAATCATAGGCCTGTGCCACATTCCACACCCATGGTGCATATGTTACCACAAAAACAACCAGCGAAAGCAGGGCAATATGACGCCGTTTCAATCTCCTGAGATATCGCTCCCCTTTTTCACTAATGCGCAGAACCTGATCCATTCCGCTCCATGCCTCTATTCCCCAGACAGAAGCCGCAAGCCCCGCCATGATCAGCAAAGATATCATACGCAGCTTCAAAAGCTCCCAGCCGCCTTCATATTCCCCAAACAGCGTAAGATAGCCCTTTTCATATACTAAATGGGAGAATCCGTTTTCCTGTACATATTCCGCATTTTGGATTGCCATTTCAAGCCCAGCCAGCCGTTCCGTCTTCTGTGCCAAAATTTCTATCTGCGCCGCCGTATAGTGTTTCCCTGAATCCAAAGCCTCTTGTATCTGCTCCAGTTCTTCCCTTTCCTGATAAAGATACGCCATTTTCTCTTCGGAATATTTTCCCTGCAGCTTTAACATATAATGGCTGTAATAGATTTCATCTTTATCCGATAAACCTTCTTTCAGAGGCGAATACAGAAAAAAAAGAAAAAGAAGCCCTATCAGGAACAGCAAAAGCCCCTTCTCCCCAATCCATACCTTTTTTAGCTCCTTGCCAAAAAGGAAGACGCTGGCTGGGCAATGCCGGCTGCGGCTCTCTCTTCGGCAGGCAAGACAGGCGGCATAATGCCTCATCCGATCTTTTTTCTTTTTTAGAAAGGAAATCTCTTTTAACTCTATACAACGTTCAAAACTATAAATTCCCAACGCCGAAAAAACAGCAAAAAAGCAAACCTCTATCACTGACGCTACAAAAGCTTAGTCAACAGGACGTTGGAAAACATTCACATTTTGGTATTTCCCAATAACAATATCACTGTTCAAAAATGGAATAACATTGAAACTCCGCAAAAAACCAACCCAACTGAATTCCTCAATTACAACAGAAAAAATCCCCTCCAGCCCAAGAAAGATTCCACAAGAACAATAGAAAACTACTCCCCTTTTAATAAAAGCAGCCAAAAAAACAAAGCGGCATAAAGGGCAAAATAACCCATTATCCTCCCTATTGCAGACAAAACCAGAAATTCCCAGACACAAATCCCATACCAGCAGAAACCGTACGGATAAACAGACTGTACCTCCCCATTCCAGTCTCCTGTTCCATAAGTGGCTAAAATAATCAAACTCTTGCAGGCAAAAAGAAAAACTATGCCTGACAGCAACAAAGACAGGCCCCCAAGGAATTTAGCCGCCCCCACTCTTCTCCTGCCATGGAATGTACTATGCAGCAAAGGTAGCGTCCAGTTTTCCTTTTCCATTGTAACCAGTGATGCCACAAGCAACACAAGAATGACAAGAATGACAATGTCGCCAAAGTCAAATCCTGCCAGCAGATATACCCCGCGATATGGTGCAAAAGTAACAGGATATGTACGCAGCCTTCCAAAATCACGGACTGTTTTTTCCTGCTCCCTTCTGGTATAATTATTCTCCTGAAACAGGCTGATTTCTCCCTTTTGCGCATTTTCCACCATGCCGTCTGCATACTCTGCATATCCCGCCACATGACGCATCTGCCGCAGCACCTCGTCATACAATGCATACTCTGCCTGGAAACTGTCTGTATACAATTCTTTATCCGAAAAATCCTCCGACTCCCTTTCCAAACGCTCAATCTCTTTGGGTAAATTTTCTGAATCAACAGTTGCTGCAAGCTTTTGGTATGCCCGATAAGAATATTGCTCC
Organism: uncultured Lachnospiraceae bacterium; assembly: GCA_910586605.1. Classification (GTDB taxonomy): domain Bacteria; phylum Bacillota; class Clostridia; order Lachnospirales; family Lachnospiraceae; genus Butyribacter. Next base: position 7,985 of record CAJUJR010000075.1, read on the forward strand.
CCGCCTGCCTTCCCATACACCTCTGAAACAAGATAAATAATATATCCGGCAAAAAGAATCAATATAAAGCCGCATACGGTATGTTTCCGCAGCGCCTTCCTAATTTCCCCAAAATAAATATCCCCCATACTTCACCCCATTTCTTTGTATCGCCGCAAACCATCGCTTTTACAGTTCCTTACAAGCATTACGCTTGGCTTGTTGCGTACGCAGGAATCACTCTATTTTGCCTGAAAGGAATAACGCACCTCAAAATCCCCTTCCCGCCACTTTTTTGTGTCCAAAGCAACCCAACCATTTTTATCTATTGCATAAGTCACATTATCATAAACTGCCAGAAAAACAAGCGGTGTATTTCCAATCCATTCCAAGGAACCCTTATCACAAATATAATAATCTGAATTCTCACCGTCTTCTGTAACCTGCCTTACTACAGCCTTCCCATCTGATAGCCTGCTTGTCACATTATAAATCCGTTCCCCTTCTTTGATGGTTTTTGTTTTCTTTGTTTTTGGAAAATATGCCTGCAGCCCCTCTTCTGTGGAATACAGCACCATATCTCCGATTCCTGTCACCCCGGAAACAGAAACAGATATCTTATCTGCAATATATTCTGTCTCACCACCCTCTAACGACACTCTGTACAGCTCATCCATCTCCGCCAAAACCTCATCAGATTCCTCTGCCTCCTGCTGCATAATTTCTTCCTCCGAAAGTGGGCTGTAACTTCTGCAAAAATAAATGTCACCATCTATCACATCTAGCGAGGACACCAGGTTTGCCCATTCTGTTGAATGGTATATCTTCCCTCCCTCCTTTGTCTTTCTGTTATATACATAAATCCCTGCCTCCCTGTTGTTAATCTCTTCCCTTTTTTTCCAGTCAAATCCATTCATATATGCAATAATAACATAATCGTCATAATAAGCAATTGCCTGCGGCGACTGAAGCCCTTCAAAATCCGCCAGCTTTTTTTGTTGCTGCCATTGATATCACATTCTGTCAGATATAATGACTCAAGTTCCTGCGCATCACCGTCACTGATGTAGTACAGCTTTTTCCCATCATGCACAATACCTGTACGATACAACGCTTCTACCTTTGCCGGGCAGGAGGTATCCTCATGACGGCAGCCCGCTTTAGTGCAGATCAAAACCTCCCTGCCTGTTTCCGCATCCAGATAGCTGATTCCATTATTCCCATAATAAAATACACCATTATCAGAGTAATTGAGGTTTCCAAACATTGTCGGACAATATCGGTTATTTAACGAATCCGTCTTCTTTTTGCCGCTCCGGTAAAAAAAAACACCTGCTGCCACGGCCAAGGCTGCAGCAAGAACCGTCACCCCTATGATGAGCTTTCCTTTCCTTTTTCCGTTTTTCATTTTTATACCCCGTCTTTCTCAATTTTGGATGCTTTTCCCAAAATTGAGAAAGCATTCCTGAATAATTTGAAAGAACTTCCAGACTTTCTTCACTTCACTAATTTTTTCCATTCTTCCAACTGCTTTGCTAACTTTTTAACAACTGTTCCCTCTGCCACAGTCTTTTTTACGTTTTGATACTGCTTTTCAAAGTCTTCCTTTTTCCAGATGTCAAGATTGCTTTCCGCCGCATCGGCATTTCCCATCTCCTCTTCCGAAAAAACGGTTTCATCTACCTGAAATCCCGCTACTGCAGACGTCTTGCAATGCTGCGAACGGTATACCTCCCTTTTCTGCTGACAGATATTCTTTGTATAAGCATTTCGCTCCTCCCCTACCGGATAAGAACTCCGGTAAATTCCCAAGGCATCGACTGTCCAAATACCTACAAAATCATCTGTCACAACTTTTCCCTTTTCTATTTTATAATCCTTTCCCTCCTCGCCATACAAAAGCAAATGCGCATACTCGTCCTGCGTATGGAGCAATGTCAAAAGCTCCATTGCTGCTTCTGCATTTTCCGATTTGGCACAAATGCCATTTGTGTCTCCCACTCTTGCAAAATTTGGCGAAAAATCAAGAGTTGCTACCGTCACATCATCTTTCATTGCTTCTATCGTATCTGTCCGGGCTGTTAAAAGAATGCTAAACTCTTTTCTCCCTATCTTTTCTTTAATTTTTTTATTCGGAGCGCTGGAACGCAGACTGCATTCTTTCGGCACACACCCCGCCTTTTGAAAAGCATTCAGCATTTCCAAAAACTGATACAGCTCCTTACAGTCAAACGGTGAGATCACTTCTCCCGTTTCCGAATTAAAATATGCTCCAAATCGCTGATAATACCCAAGGGCAATCGCCACATCGGAACTATCCCATTTAATAAGAAATTCCCTGCCTTTTGGTTCTTTCCGCATTTCTTCTGTTAAAAACGCCTCCAGCTCTGTAATATCCCCCGTAAACTTTTCACTCTCATTCTTTGCAATATACTTGTTGTTAAATACAACACAAAGCCTTCCATCATCATAAATCCCATTAGGAACCGTATAAATCTTCCCATCAACCGATACGCTTTTCCATAGAGGTTCTTCATACTCCTCCCAAAGCGCTTTACACACATCCGATTCCAAATATGGCGACAGTTCCAAAAAAAGCCCGTCGCGGCAAATCCCTGCCACTACATTTTCAAACTCTCCAGTATCCTGTCCGCCAAGGGCAATATCTGTATCACCATTTCCTAACACCTTCCGGATTTCTTCATTGTAGTGTTCTACATTCAGATATTGAAACTTTAGCTGAAAATCATACCCATCCTGTTTTAGCCTTTTATTCAGGAGTTCCAAATAATCCTCATTAATCAAGACGTCATCAGAAACCGTCCAGATAATATCGCCATCCGTGCGCTCTGCCAAACGCGGTTGGATATCTGCCTCAATATCAAACTTTTTTTCTTCTCAGACCCTCCTTCCCCAATATAATGCCCGGAAACCTCTGCCTCCTGTTCATCGTTTTTATTTACCTGCAAATAGGTAAATATACCTGCAAATAGTGCAATCACACATACCGAACAGATAATAACCCAATTTTTCTTTTTCAAATGTATCCCCTCCTAAAATTATATTATGACGCAGAGAGAAGACAAACGCTCTCTCCCCGCTGGAAAATAATACTGTCTTATGCAAAATTATCGTTTTGTATAAGTTACAGATGTCTTATCGGACCATGTACCTGTCCTAACTGCTACAGAATGTGTTGTTTTTAACGACTTCATATAATCTTCTTCATATACATTAAACTCCTTTGTAACATGATTTTTCCTGTTCCTGAACCCGCTACTGTTTTTATAACGCCTGCACTCACATCACGATATTCATTTGTACAGTTAACTTTTACCGTCCCTTCTGTACTCGCCCCCATATGGGATGTAGTTGCCTTAGCTGTATGTTCTGTTATAAGAGCTGAACCAACTACACCGATTCCACTACATGTACCACTAACTGTATCTGTCTCAGCTGCTGAGGCAGTAACTCCTATAATACTGACAAGGACAGCTCCACACAATAACCCACCTATCATCTTTTTTAATATCATATTTATACCCTGCCTTTCGTAATTTTAAATGCTCTTCTCAAAATCGAGAAAGCATTCATAAATAGTTTGAAAGTAACCCTCAAACTTAACCTTATGTTCTTTCAGATTTACTAAAACTTTTTCTAAACGATAACCATTGTCTATCCAAAAAGCTTACGTATAAGTTCCAAAAAACCTCCCCATGCATATGTTAACACCCATATAGAATCCTCCTTTCTCGAAATTGCCGACATTTCTTAACTACAACGTTGTATTTCTATGTTATCATAACAGTATTTCAAAATATACCAGTATTGTTATAAACGTTGATTTTTGTCATAAGCGTTATTTCTGTCCACCGGCAGAAAAATTTCCACCTTCATCAACCCACCGGCAACTTCCCAAGATATGCTCCCACAGTATTTTTCTACTACTTTTGCCATATTCTTAACCCCATAACCATACCCTTCCCTCTCTGGTTTATCGGTTACGGATAAATCAATTTTCTTATCTTCTGCCACAGAATTTTATATGATAATATGGATTTCCTTCCATCCCCTTTTCACTGTCAGATAAAAGCGCAGATTCTGTTTTTGTTTTTTCAGAGCTTCACCTGCATTGCGAAACGCATTTGAAAAAAGGATACAGCTATCCACATCCTCCATCGGCAAATCATTTGGCAGTCTCCCTAAAACCTCAAATTCAGCTAACTCCCTATTTTTTAATCCATCCAGCATTTCTGTCAGCAGACAGTCTGCAATTACATTCCCTGTATACTCGGCTACTGTTTTTTTATAATCATCATTTAGCCGGCCGGCATATTTTTCTGCCTCTTCATACCGTTTCTGTTCACAAAGTGTTTATATAATCTGCATATGACTTCGGATATCATGCCGATAACTTCTCAATTCCTCGTACTTTTCTATAGATTTCATATAATATTCTTTTTGTAATCCTAAGTACTGTTTGCTTATCTGGATAATTCCTTCTAAATATCACTTCTTATGATAGGTCTGAACCAATATGCCATAAACAATAATTATATAAAAAATCACTATCGTGCAAAAGAAAAGGGATGCCTTTTTCATCCTCATTGTCATCAGATCAAAAAGAAAACCCTGCATGCTGGCAAATATTACTCCGGCGGTTAAATATCGACGTTTTTACTTGCTTAAATTTCCATCTGCCACGTTGGTCTACGCTCTGCTACGGTCCGTGCTTAACAGATGTCCACTGGACATCTAGCACCATCAATCGTTGTAGCACTCGCTACAACTCATTCTTCCGCCTTGCAGATGAAAATTTATTCTGCTAATACCCTGCATTCCTCTTGCAAAAAAACCAGTATGCCTCTTTCACCCTTTTTCTTAGCCGCACACTGACAGGAAGTTCCTGTTGTCCAACCAATACGGTGTTTGCAATTTTGCCGGTTATTTCATTCATATTAACCAAATAAGAACGATGTGTCCTGATAAAGTCTGCGCCTGCTAGCTCCTTTTCCAATTCCTTAAGATTTTTCCGTATAGTATGCCGTTCCCTGTTACGAAAAAACAAATCCGTATACGCCCCCTCTGCCTGCAGATAAAGAATCTCCCTGCTGTCATAGAGTCCGTCTATTTTGACATATCGGCATACCCTCTCTATTAACTCCGGAAGAATATGATCAAATTTCTCCTCTATATCCCACTTATCCACAAAGGCAAATACCCGAGGCCCAAATGCCTTCCTTATCCGCCCTGAATAATTTGTCACAAATATAATATTCGTATTACGGTTTTTCTTCTGCAGTTGATTTTTTACCTGTATACCATCTATGTCAGGCATATTGATATCCAAAATGAGAATATCTATATCTCCCTGATAACCAAGAACATCTTTGCCGCTCTCTCCCGTCACAATAGTACATTCCGACCATTTCTCACCAAAAATGCTCTGGCATATTTTTCCAATCTTCTGCTGCCATATCAGCTCATCATCACAAATATACAATACCATTTCTTTTGCACTTTTTATATCCACCTTTTCCCACCGTCCTTTATACAAACCTTATTACATTTCCTTATCATGTGTTTTAGGGCATGTTTGAAAACTGCTTTCTACAAGATGTACTTCTCGCCTTGTGGAAAATTCCAGACACGCTCTAGTATAACACATCTCCCCACCCAATTGTATATCTTGCAATCAAAGGTATATTGCTTTACTACAACCGCACAGGCGGAGTAATTTACAGCCTTGTTTGTGAACCACTACATTACAGTATAATTTCCTATAACATAAAAAAGCCCTAATCTATAGGGCTTTCAAACAATGCGGAAGAAGGGACTTGAACCCTCACGTCGTTGCCAACACTAGATCCTTAGTCTAGCCTGTCTGCCAATTCCAGCACTTCCGCAAACCATATTCACTTGTCACGAACGATATTTATATTACCACTAATATAAAGAATTGTCAAGATATTTATATTAATTTTTTGCCATTTTTCTCTTACTAGGTTACTATTCACAGCCAATCGTAGCCGGACTTAAGGAAATAAAAAATATCTTC
>CAJUJR010000076.1 GCA_910586605.1 uncultured Lachnospiraceae bacterium
GAAGATATTTTTTATCTATTTACATTTCTCTACGATTGGCTGTGAATAGTAACAGTATATCAAATTTGTGTTAGAAAATGATAGAATTGTTGTTGCGTTGCGTTAGTGTATATTGTATAATCAAAGTTGTGAATAATGAGACAGGTTTATAAAAAATGCATAATTAACAAAAGTATTATTTTAGGAGGAGAAGAATATATGAATTATGGTTATTTTGATGAAGAAAACAGGGAATATGTCATCACTAAACCGAATACACCTGCACCATGGTGCAACTATTTAGGTTCACCGGAATATGGCGCGATTATTTCTAACAATGCCGGTGGGTACAGTTTTGTAAAGAGTGGGGCAAATGGAAGGATTATCCGTTATCATTTTAACAGTGATGATACGCCGGGACGCTATATTTACTTGAGGGATGATGAGACAGGGGACTATTGGTCCGCATCCTGGCAGCCGGTTGGAAAGGATTTAAATGAATATAAGAATGAAGTCCATCATGGGACGGCATATACAAAGATGTTTACAGAATATGCAGGGATTAAATCAGAAGCGATGTATTATGTCCCTCTGAATAAAATTTATGAAGTATGGTGCCTGAAGGTGACAAATACATCAGATAAGCCAAGGAAGATTTCTGCATTTGGGTATGCAGAGTTCAGTAATGATGACAATTATAACCAGGATCAGGTTAATCTTCAGTATACACTTTGTACATCAAATACAAGTTTCCGTAAGAACAAAATTTACCAGCAGATTAATTTAAACTGGTTTAAAGGGGAAGATGGAAGTAATGGAAAAGAGCGTTTCTTTGGGCTTGCAGGGCAGCCTGTTACCTCTTATAATGGTGATAAAGAGGCGTTTCTTGGACTGTATCATGGTTATGGCAATCCAATTGCCGTAGAGCGTGGACAATGCGATGGGGTATGCAACTATAATGAAAATAGTTGTGGGGCGCTCCATACAGCAGTGGAAATTGCACCGGGTGAAACAAAGACGATGGCATTTTTGCTTGGGAAATATAAGGAATCCGATGCGGATAAGATTATCGCAGCATACGAGGACGTATCGGTTTGCGATAAGGAAATTAATGAGTTAAAGGATTACTGGCATTCTAAATTAGATAATTTCAGGATTAACACGCCAAGCCCTGCTTTTAACAGCATGGTAAATACATGGAATGCATACCAGTGTTTCCTGACATTTACCTGGTCTAGGGCAGCTTCCTTTGTATACTGTGGCGAGCGTAACGGATATGGTTACCGTGATACGGTACAGGATATCCAGGGAGTCATTCATACAGATCCAGAAGCAGCTTTGGAAAAAATCCGTTTTATGCTTTCTGCGCAGGTGGACAATGGAGGCGGGCTTCCTCTGGTACGTTTTGACCATGATCAGCGTGCCGGCCATGAAGGGACGCCGGATGACCCACAATATGTAAAGGAAACAGACCATCCGGCATACCGTGCGGATGATGCGTTATGGTTATTCCCAACTGTATACAAATATATTGCTGAGACAGGTCACCTTGATTTTATTGACGAAGAGATAATTTGGTCTAATACACCGGAATATGCAACGGTTTATGAGCATCTGAAACGTGCGATTAACTTTTCTATGGAGCGCCTTGGGCCTCATGGGCTTCCGGCGGGGCTTTACGCTGACTGGAATGACTGTTTAAGGCTTGGGAAGGATGGAGAATCCTCTTTTGTCGCAATGCAGCTTTATTATGCATTTACAATTATGCGTGAGTTTGCTGAGAAGAAAAATGATACAGAGTATATTGCTTATCTTGATAAGACACAGAAAGAGATTGGTGAGAAAATTAATAAATTCTGGTGGGAGGAAGACCGTTTTAACCGTGGCTTTAAGGAGACAGGCGAGATAATTGGTTCTAAGAAAGACCCTGAGGCTAATATGTGGCTGAATCCGCAGTCATGGGCTGTAATTTCAGGGCTTGCTACACCAGAACAGGCAAAGCTTATTATGGAATCAGTGGAAAGGGAATTAAATACAGATTATGGTGCAAAGATTATGGCGCCTTCTTATGTAGACCATTACTTTGAAGAGGCACGTGCAGCATTGTTCCCTCCATCAACAAAGGAAAACGGTGGTATTTTCTCCCAGACACAGGGATGGTTAATTCTTGCGGAAGCATTGCTGGGACATGGGAATAAGGCATTTATGTACTTTGAGGAGAGTTCCCCATCTTCCCAGAATGATAAGGCAGAAGTCCGCAAGCTGGAGCCTTATGTACATGGGCAGTATACGGAAGGCGATGAAAGCCCATTTCATGGTCGTTCCCATGTCCACTGGCTTACAGGGACAGCATCTACTTGTATGGTTGGATGTGTGGAAGGTATCTGTGGCATCCGTCCTGATTTTTATGGGCTGCGTATTGCCCCATCTGTCCCTTCTGATTGGAAGGAATTTACAATGGAAAAGAATTTCCGTGGTAAGAAGGTTATGATTAAAGTAGAAAACCCTGATGGCGCAGAAGCAGGCTTTAAGGAGTTCTATATTAATGGTGAGAAGCAGGAGGATAATTATATCCCTGCAGATAAGTTGACAGATGTAACAGAAGTACGTTTGGTAATGTAGCAGATGTTCGTTTGGCAACGGCCGAACTGGAGCGTAGACCAAATCCCCCGCACCTCTGGGACAGACTTTAAAGAGTAACTAAGTCATGCCCCGTTGCTCTGAAGCGGGGCATTTGGCTACGTTATAGGAAATTGTGCTGTAATATGGTGGCTGAAAGGGCATCAGCGCAGGCGGTGTCCTTTTTATAGTTCTAATGTACTGAAATGGAAGGTATGTCCTGACACGAAGGCATGAACACATAAAATAAGTATTGTAAAAAGGGGCAGTTTGCCAGCCTTTAGAGGTGGCGTTGCTTTTTTTGCAGTTATAAAATGCGTTCTGTGCCAGAGGTTGGTAGGAGCGCATTTTTTATGCAATAGGAAATTACGCTTTACCAGGGAATAGCAGTTACTTTTTACGATTGTCCATGAATCATCAAAAAGTAAATGCTGTTGCTTTGGCGCTGTAACATAGTGGCTGAAAAGGCCTCAGCGCAGATGGTGTCTTTATTACAGGAAATGAAAGGGGAAAAGAGAAGCATGGAAAAAAGAATTGCCATATTAGGCATTATCATTGAAGATTTGGAAAGTGCAATGCCTGTTAATGATTTATTGCATGAATATAGGGAATATATTATTGGAAGGATGGGGATGCCGTATAAAGAGAAAAATTTATCAGTGATCAGTGTGGTCCTGGATGCGCCAAATGAGGTGATTAGCGCATTGTCAGGAAAACTTGGGATGGTAACAGGGGTAAGTTCAAAAGCAGTATATTCTAAACGATAGGAGGTAAAGCGATGTATAACCCAAAATCATTAAAAGCAGAGGAGTTTATTGACCATCAAGAAATTCTGGATTCCCTCGCATATGCGAAGGAGAACAGGGGAAACCGGGAGGTGGTTTTTGAAATCCTGGAAAAGGCAAAGAAAGCAAAAGGAATTGACCACAGGGAAGCGGCTGTCTTAATGGAATGTGATATTCCAGAGGCAAATGAAGAAATCAGGAAGCTTGCAGTGGAGATTAAAGAAAAGTTCTATGGAAGGCGGATTGTTATGTTTGCGCCATTGTATTTGTCTAATTATTGTGTCAATGGCTGTACATATTGCCCATATCATTATAAAAATAAGCATATAGCGAGGAAAAAGCTTACACAGGAGGAAATTAGGGAAGAGGTTATTGCACTGCAGGATATGGGGCATAAGCGTCTGGCAATTGAATCTGGCGAGGATCCGGTAAACAATCCATTGGAATATATTTTGGAAAGCATTGATACGATTTACAGTATTAAGCATAAAAATGGTGCAATCCGTAGGGTTAATGTGAATATTGCAGCGACAACAGTAGCGGATTATACGAAGTTAAAAGACGCTGGGATTGGGACATATATTTTGTTCCAGGAAACCTATAATAGAGAATCTTACGAGAAACTTCACCCAACAGGGCCAAAGCATGATTATGCTTACCATACAGAGGCAATGGACCGGGCGATGGATGGCGGTATTGATGATGTTGGGCTGGGGGTTCTGTTTGGGTTGGAAGGATATCAGTATGAATTGGTTGGCATATTAATGCATGCAGAGCATTTGGAGGCAGTACAGGGAGTTGGACCGCATACAATCAGCGTACCGCGTATCTGTCCGGCAGATGATATTGATACGGCAGATTTTTCTAATGCTGTCCCAGATGAGATATTTGAGAAAATTGTATCTGTGATCCGTATTGCAGTTCCATATACAGGGATGATTGTATCTACACGCGAATCCCAGAGGACCAGGGAAGCAGTCTTACAGCTTGGGATTTCACAGATTAGCGGTGGCTCAAGAACAAGTGTTGGAGGATATACAGTACCGGAACGGGATGACAGTTCAGCCCAGTTTGATGTAAGCGATACAAGGACATTGGATGAAGTAGTTAATTGGCTGATGCGGCTTGGTTATATACCAAGTTTTTGTACGGCATGTTATAGGGCAGGGCGCACAGGCGACCGTTTTATGTCTTTGCTGAAATCAGGCCAGATAGTAAATTGCTGCCAGCCAAATGCTTTGATGACATTAAAAGAATATCTGGAGGACTATGCTTCAGAGGATACAAAGAAGATAGGTGAAGCGTTGATTGCCAAGGAAATTATGAATGTTCCAAATGAAGCAGTACGGAACAAGGCAATGGGATATTTAAGGGAATTAAAGGATGGAAAAAGAGATTTCCGCTTTTAATAATATATGCGGTTTAGAACCGCCTTAGGAACTGTTAATAAATTACTCATCACAAGTAATTTTTTAACAGTTCCTTAGTAAAAATCAGGCAGGATATCTAGAATGATATCCTGCCTGATTTATTTCGCACAAAGTGCGCTTTTTTAATTCGTGTTTTTGTGGAATAGCGTTGCCAGGGTCTCAATTGAACTTGTAACTTCAATTACTGATTTTTCGATGTCGCCATAAATTGTAGCAGACTGAGAGGATAAATCTCCCATGCTTTTTGCTACGACAGCAAATCCAACGCCTGCTTCCCCGCTTCTGGCGGCTTCAATGGAGGCATTCAAAGAAAGCATTTTCTGTTTATTGGCAATGGACTTCAGGGAATGCGTATTATTATTGATGGTGTCAATAATTTCTGTGGCATGCTGGATTTCCGCACTAAGTTCATTGGAAGAGCCGTCATATTGACGGGAATATTCCACACTTACTAATTGATTGACGATTAATCCCAATAATTCGGCGGCAGCACGGATTTTATTTTCATTACTGATAGGTACTTTCTTAAGTGCGCGGATATAGGCATCGGGATCTATGCCAAGTTCTTCTGCTGTTGCACGGAACTTTTCTTCGTCAGGTTCTTTTGGAAGAATCTGGCCGCCAATTACAGCGCCTAATTTTTGTCCGTTGATAATAATATCAACAGAAAAATCCATTAACCCCGCATGGCAGAAATATGTACCGGTACATTCATTGTCACATTTTATACAACGGCGGTTGCCCTCTTCTGAGCCGCGTGTATATTTCATGCAGAAATCAGTAAAATTACTTCCTTTTGTAATATATTCGCCTTTATCATCAACCGCAATGGCGGCTAATCCTGTCGCATCAGAAAATTTGTCCTGAAGCATCTGTAATTTGTCCAAATCCATAAAATCCCTAATATCCATAGTTACCTCCTCGTAATATGCGATAATACTTTGAATTGTTGTTACTATTTACGGTCAATTTCTGAAAAAGGCGGGAATTTTTGCCTTTGTACAAAAGGTTTATGCTTTTCCCAAAATTAATTGTGAGTAGTAACAATTTGTTATTGTTTCAGTAATATCAGAAGTAGCAAACAGCTTCTGAACAAACTTGGTGAAACTATTTGGTAATTCTGATAGGATTGTGAATAGATAACGATACCATGAAAGTTAATAATATTATACAATATTGCTGTTGAAAAAGCAAATTTTGTTTCTTCAATCTATGATACGATTGTCTATGAGCCGTAAAAAGTAAATGTTACTATTCACAGCTAACCGTAGCCAAATCTCAATAAAAAATATCTTCCCTCTGTATGTTTTCTATAATGTGCAGCATGAGAAACTGACAGTTTTACAGAAAATTAGAAATTATGCTTTCTCATGCTGTACATAATGAAAGTTCTTCACAGGGGAAGAGATTTTCTATTTCCTTAAAACTGGCCACGATTGGCTGTGAATAGTAACAAGTAAATGCTGTTACCCTGCAGGCAATCACGTGAACCCTTGTATTATAAAGGGTATTATGGTATACTCGTTTCATTATGGAATGGATGTTTCACAAAAGTATGAGGTAATTATGGCAAAAAGAACAGATGTACTTATAGTAGGTACAGGGGCGGCGGGTTTGTTTTGTGCTTTGCAGTTTCCAAAGCAGACACAGGTTTTGATGATTACAAAGGAAGATGCGGATAAAAGCGATTCCTATCTGGCGCAGGGCGGCATGTGCATGCTCCGTGATGAAGACGATTATGAAAAATATTTTGAAGATACTTTGCGTGCAGGGCATTATGAGAACAACAAGGCATCTGTCGAGGTGATGATCCGCTCCTCCAGGGATATTGCCCAGGAGTTAATTGATTATGGTGTTGATTTTAACCGTAATGGGGAAGAACTGGCTTTTACAAGGGAAGGCGGGCATAGCAGGCCGCGTATCCTATTCCATGAAGATGCCACTGGCAGGGAAATTACGGGTACACTGTTAGAAAATGTAAGAGAACGGGAAAATATTGCAATATTGGAACATGCAACGATGTTGGACATTATTACAGATGGTAAAAAATGTTATGGGATAGTGGTGCAGGATGAAGATGGAGAGGTCTGTACTTTCCAGGCCAAATATACAGTTTTTGCCTGTGGCGGCCTGGGAGGGTTATTCCGGCATTCTACGAATTTCAGCCATATTACCGGGGATGCAATTGCGATTGCAAAGTGCCATAATATAGAACTGGAGCATATTGATTACATACAGATTCATCCGACAACTCTATATTCGGAAAAGCCAGGCCGGCGTTTCCTGATTTCTGAATCTGTCCGTGGGGAAGGCGCTGTTTTATTGAACAAGAAGAAAGAGCGTTTTTGTGATGAACTTCTTCCTAGGGATATTGTAACTGCAGAGATAAAGAAGCAGATGGAAATAGATGATATGCCATATGTATGGCTGTCTATGGAAAAGATACCTAAAGAAGAGATTGAAAGCCATTTCCCTAATATTTTGAGACAATGCTTAGAGGAAGGGTATGACCCGACGAAGGAATGCATTCCGGTAGTTCCGGCACAGCATTATTTTATGGGCGGCATTAAAGTAAATCTTTTTAGCCGGACATCTATGGAGCGTTTATATGCAGTAGGGGAAACGGCATGTAATGGTGTGCATGGGAAAAACCGTCTTGCAAGTAACTCTTTGTTAGAGTCTATGGTTTTTGCAAAACGGGCTGCCTGTGAAATAATGAAAAGGATTTCAGAAACAGAGTTTATATGCATTGATGGTTTGGTTTCCATGGAACAATATCAGGATGTTGAGGGATTAAAGGAAAGATATAAAAACGTTGTACTGGAAGAGATAGAAAGGGAGAGAAAAGACCATGAAGGAACCAGTGACATTGAAGGTAAATGCTGATAGGCTGATTATGCAGGCGTTGGAGGAAGATATTACCAGTGAAGATATTTCGACCAATGCAGTTATGCCAGGGTATCAAAAAGGGCGTGTTGAACTGATTTGTAAGCAGGATGGGATTATAGCAGGGCTTGAGGTATTCTGCAGGGTTTTTGAATTGCTAGATGATACAGTAACTTTTGAAATGCATGTAAAAGATGGCGATGCTGTAAAAAAAGGTGATTTGATGGCAGTTGTGACAGGTGATATCCGTGCGCTTTTATCCGGTGAACGTACTGCTTTAAATTTCCTTCAGAGGATGAGTGGGATTGCGACCTATACGCATTCGATTGCAGAGCTTTTAAAAGGCAGCAAAACGACTTTGTTAGATACCAGGAAAACAACTCCCAATATGCGTATCTTTGAAAAATATGCTGTAAAAGTGGGCGGAGGAAGTAACCACCGCTATAATTTATCAGATGGGGTTATGTTAAAGGATAACCATATCGGCGCAGCAGGAAGCATTGCAAAGGCTGTTGCTATGGCAAAATCATATGCTTCTTTTGTGCACAAAATTGAAGTGGAAGTGGAAAACCTGGATATGGTGAAGGAGGCTGTAGAGGCTGGCGCTGATATAATTATGTTGGATAATATGACAGCAGAAGAGATGAAAAAGGCTGTACAGCTAATTGATGGCCGTGCCCTGACAGAGTGTTCTGGAAATGTGACAAAGGAAAATATACAAAATATTATAGAAGTTGGGGTTGATTATATTTCGAGTGGTGCATTAACGCATTCTGCCCCAATTATGGATATTTCGTTAAAGAATCTGCATGTTATATAAATTTAAGGCGCGTTTGGAAGTTCCCGGAATGAATTTTCAAACACGCCTTAAGCGATACAATTTTGCCACGCAATAAAGTGCGCTGCCAAATCCCCTGCTGTTCTAAAGCGGGGGATTTTATTTGTAGGATTTAAATAGCCATTTTCCAGCTTTTGTAAAATCATCCATTTTCCAGCCGCTTGTTTTATTACAGGAGGCTTTAATTAGCGAGCTGGATTCGTCTTTATTGGAGAGATTCCAGCATACTCTTCCCAATTTATAGCGGTTCAGCAAGGTGTTCCATTTATTTGCTTCTTTAATGTCTATTGTCCCGTTGCCGGAAGCTTCGCTTAAACCAAATTCAGTTACAATAACAGGCAGCCCCTGTTTTACAGCGTTTTCCAGTTTGTTGCGTAAATCCTGTTTGTGGGTAGATGCATAAAAATGGAAGGCATATGCAATATTTTTGCCGTTGAGTGGGTTGGCGGCAGCTTGGTCGACATCCTGGCTCCAGGTCGGGGTACCGACAATGATAATTGCTTTTTTATTGACACTGCGGATTGTGCTGATAATTGTTTTGGCATAGCTTCGGATATTTTTCCAGGTGCCTTCCCCGCCATTTGGTTCATTGCAGATTTCAAATAATACATTTTTATAGCTGTTATATTTTTTCACTATTTTTTTAAAGAATGTTTTTGCTTCCTTTTTATGGATTAGAGGGTTTCCGTCGCTTAAAATATGCCAGTCGATTATGATATACATACCAAGGCTGGTGGCTGCGTTAACACCTTTATCAATTAATGCTTCTAAGTTTTTCTGGTTTTCTTTGCCGCTGTTGCAGTAACCGTTGTATTCTTCGGTATACATTGCCAGGCGTATTGTGTTGACTCCGCTTTTCTTTAGGGATTGGAATGCTTTTTTTTGTACATACTGCGGATACCAGGACAGCCCATGCGTTGAAACGCCTTTGATTACGAACGGCTTCCCGTTTTTATTTACGATTTGCGAACCCTTAACCTGGAGCTGTCCATTTTTAGAAACGGAGGATGCAGAGGCAGAGTTTGCAGTAAGCAGAAAAAAGAACCCACATAGCATAAAAAATATGATGTATAGTTTTTGGTTAATATTTTTCATATGGCCTCCATATAGTTACTTTTCATATTCGTGCCAGTATCTGAGGATGTGAAAGGTAACTTTATATTAGGTGAATAGTAACAAATAGTAATGGTTATTTAGTTGAAATAGCCATCCTCCTCTTGAAAAAAAAAGGAGGATAGCTTATAATCAATTCAGGAGCAATTATAGGTTTTGGCATAATCGGTGATTGCTGCCGGAAACTATTTTATAACAAGGTTACAAAAAAGCTGCCTCCTATGGCCGTAGGAGGCAGCCTATTTTTTTGTTTGGTGGTTATCAAGGTATGTAAGTGCTGTAAAAATTACAAGTACAAGTGTTAGAACCTCAAGTGTGTTCATGATGCATACCTCCTTTCCGTTTTCGGAAAGGTAATCACCGGGCTGTCCCTACGTTGTCCTGGACTGATTGAAGGTATTATAACATATTAAATAAAATATTACTATAGTTTTGTGTGGTTTTAATCTTACAAATCTGCAAGTGCTTTATACTGGTCTTTTAATGCTGCATAAAGGTTTTTGTATATCTGATGGTATTTTGCGTATTCTTTTGTACTGTCAGCATTTGGCTTGCATTCTTTTGCAGGGTCTTTGTGGATCATTTTGCGGCAGGCTGCTTCAACGCTGTCATAGAGGCCGGCGCCAACTCCGGCAAGGATGGCAACGCCAAGCGCAGGGCCTTCCTTAGCAGTTACGGTATTGACATCACAGTTAAACATATCTGCCATCATTTGGCGCTGCACGGCATTTTTTGCCCCGCCGCCACAGGCCATCATGTCGTTTACATTGACGCCCATCTCAGAAAGGATATCTTTGCAGTCTGTAAGGGAATAGCCGATTCCCTCCATAACGGCGCGTACTAAATCGCTTCTGGTGTGCATGCTGGAGAGGCCAAAGAATACACCACGGCAGTTTGCATCCAGATGTGGTGTGCGTTCTCCA
This sequence comes from uncultured Lachnospiraceae bacterium, assembly GCA_910586605.1. Taxonomy (GTDB): domain Bacteria; phylum Bacillota; class Clostridia; order Lachnospirales; family Lachnospiraceae; genus Butyribacter. The sequence goes on from CAJUJR010000076.1 coordinate 10,574, forward strand.
TTTAAGTAAGGGAGATAAACCAGTTTATTGGCTCCGATTGGCGTTTCTTCCACTTCTTTGTTGATAATGTCATATACGCCGCAGCCTTTTTCCTTTGCTTCCTGGGAGTAAGATGCGCCCATATTGTCCATATACCAGGCAAGGGAATAGCCGGCTGCCTGAGTAACGCCCATAACGTGCCATGCGCCAGGTACTGCGCAGCAGAAAGTATGTACGCGCCCTTTTGGGTCGATGGAAATATTGCTGGAGTGGGCAAATACAACGCCGCTTGTGCCAATTGTAGCAAAGGCTTTTCCATCTTCTACAACGCCGGTGCCAACAGCGGCTGCAGCATTATCGCCAGCGCCGCCTACTACTACGGTAGAAGTAGAAAGGCCTGTTTTTTCTGCGATTTCTGGCAGGATTTTCCCTGTTACCTCTGGTGATTCATAGACTTTGGCAAGCAGGTTTTTGTCAATCTCCAGTTTTTCCAGTACTTCATCTGACCACTGGCGTTTTGGGACGTCAAGAAGCTGCATGCCAGAAGCGTCAGATACTTCGGTTGCAAATTCGCCTGTTAAAATATAGCGTACATAATCCTTTGGGAGAAGGATATGTTTGCATTTTGCGTAATTTTCAGGTTCATTGTTGCGTACCCATAAGATTTTAGAAGCGGTAAATCCTGTTAAAGCTGGGTTGGCGGTAATTTCAATGAGACGGTCTGCCCCGATTTTTTCTGTGATTTCTGCGCATTCTTTTTCAGTACGCTGGTCGCACCAGATAATAGATGGGCGGATTACTGCCCCGGCTTCGTCAAGCATTACGAGGCCGTGCATCTGCCCGGAAATACCAAGCCCTTTGATATCTTCGGCGTTTACGCTGGAATCTTTGATAACCTTTGTGATGGTTTCTAAGGAAGCATCTCTCCAGTCTTCTGGCTTTTGTTCTGCCCAGCCGTTTTGCGGGGTATATAGTGGGTATTCTTTGCTTGCAGATGCAACCACTTCCCCATTTTCATCGAATAATACTGTTTTTGTAGATGATGTGCCTAAATCAATACCAATTAAATAGTTCATATTATTCACTCTTTCTCCTTATAAAAAGGGCAATGGCGTTTAAGCCATTGCCCGGAATTGTTGGTAGTTTTACAATGCCTTTCATTAGCTAAAAGGGTTTTCTGTCTTATAGAGCATTCCTTTTGGCTGGTTAAAGCCGATTTCATCAACGTCTACGCCGATATATTTAAATACCTCGAAAAGTTCTTTTCCAAAATGGCCAAACGCAACGGCGCCATGATGTGGATAGTTGCCTTCAATCAGGACATGGCGGTAGAAACGTCCCATTTCAGGGATTGCAAATATACCAATGCTGCCGAAAGAACGTGTTGCAACTGGAAGGACTTCACCATGGGCAATATATGCGCGGAGTTTAGCATCTGCTGTACTCTGGAGACGGAAGAATGTAATATCTCCAGGGGCAATATCTCCTTCCAGTGTTCCGTTTGTAACTTCCTCAGGAAGGGAACGTGCCATAATCATCTGGTTTTTCATCTCACATGCAGAAAGCTTTGTGGAAGCAGTATTTCCACAATGGAATCCCATAAAGGTATCTTTCATTGTATAATCGAATTTCCCTTTGATTTCTTCTTCGTAGATATCAGGGGTAACGGTGTTGTTAATATCCAGCAGGGTAACAGCATCCTGGCTGATTACTGTGCCGATAAATTCGCTTAATGCACCGTAGATATCTACTTCGCATGATACAGGGATGCCCATCTTTGTCAGGCGGCTGTTGACAAAGCATGGCACAAAGCCAAACTGTGTCTGGAAAGCAGGCCAGCATTTTCCGGCGATGGCAACGTATTTCCTATAACCTTTGTGGTCTTCAATCCAGTCAAGCAGTGTCAGTTCATACTGTGCCAGTTTTTCAAGAATTTCTGGTTTTTTGTTCCCAGCGCCAAGTTCTGCTTCCATATCTTTTACAACTTCAGGAATGCGGGAGTCTCCGGCATGTTTATTGAATGCTTCAAAAAGGTCAAGTTCTGAATTTTCTTCGATTTCAACACCTAAGTTGTAAAGCTGCTTAATTGGGGCATTGCAGGCTAAGAAGTTTAATGGGCGTGGGCCGAAACTGATAATTTTTAAATCGCTTAATGCTGCGATAGCCCTTGCAACTGGGACAAATCCATGAATCATGTCAGCGCATTCTTCAGCGCCGCCTACCGGGTATTCCGGAATATATGCTTTTACATTACGCAGTTTTAAGTTGTAGCTTGCATTTAACATACCACAGTATGCGTCGCCGCGTCCCTGAACCAAGCCGCCGTCTTTAGAAGTTTCTTCTGCAGCGGCAACAAACATCTTTGGCCCGTCGAAATGTTTTGCAAGAAGTGTTTCAGAAATTTCAGGACCGAAATTCCCAAGGTATACGCAAAGGGCATTGCATCCTGCCTTCTTTATGTCTTCAAGGGCCTGTACCATATGGATTTCACTTTCAACAATGCAGATAGGGCATTCATAGATATCCTCTGCGTCATATTTGTCCGTATATGCTTTTACTAAGTTTTTCCGGCGGGTTACAGAAAGCGATTCTGGGAAACAGTCCCTGCTTACTGCGACAATACCGATTTTGATTTTTGGCATATTTTCCATTTGTTGTTAACCATCCTTTCTTTTTTGCCAGTGTTTAATTTCCATACCTTTATTTATTAAAATTATGAGGGCTTCTCTTTCGGGAAATGTGCCAGAATGTACGTGAGAATAAAGATATATGTACGTTCCAGCATTCTCTTTTTATTCTAGTATATTTAGGGTAACTTTGCAATAAAAAAACGAAAAAAATATCGTTTTTTTGGTTACTATTTACAAATTTATTCGTGCAATTTTCACAAAAATGTAGTATAATTTTTAGTGTAGTCTCGGAAAGTCAAAAAAAAATAGAAAAACATTTATTGATGTGAAGTTT
>CAJUJR010000077.1 GCA_910586605.1 uncultured Lachnospiraceae bacterium
AGGGGAAGAGATTTTTTATTGAGATCCGGCTACGATTGGCTGTGAATAGTAACTACTATTTGGTAATACGATTGGCTGTGAATAGTAACCTATTCGTACTTCTCTAATCTATTGTTGTCCTGTTCTAATTCCCGTAGCCTTTTATTAATCCTTTTTGCTTCCTTTCTGTTAAACAGATAAAAGCATCCCCAAATTACCATAAATATGCCGCATGATGCTATAAACTGCAAAATGGTATACCAAAGCCTGCCAGGATAAAATGGAATCCAGCCAAGGTAAAGGGCAACAGGATAGAACACGCCCATCCCCACACAAAAATGTACGATTACCTGCACATGCCATGAAAAGCGTTGGAACTGGTAAATGACGGCTGTCCCCCCACAGGCAACCCCTACTAGCATTGCACCAACAGACTGCCTTCCAAAGTCTTCAAATATCTCTGCTAAAACTTCATCCCCACCCCCAAGGTAAAAGGACAGACACATTATCACAAAAGATGTGCATCCCAGAGATATGCCCCATAGAATATATTTCATTACTAACCGTACCATATTTTTCATTTTAATCCCAGCCTTTCTTTAAACGATTTCCTAAAATTCCTGGAAATATAATCCGTAACGCCATTCTTCATTACCAGTTCCATCGTTCCATTAAACCCTGCCTCCACATGATTGATTTCCCGGATATTAATAATGGTTGATTTTGAAACCCGTACAAAATGGTTATCCAGGATATTTTCCATTTCATATAAGGGCTTATCTAAGGTATACCTGTTTTTTAATTTATCATAACAGACAATATCCCTTCCCTCTGTACGGACTAATGCTATCTCTTCCGGTTCTATAAAATATGTTTTCTTTTCTTTTGACGCAATCAGTGCAGAAGAACCGCCCCCTTCTTTTTCTAACATAGAAATAATTTCTGCAATTGCCTGGGTCATTCTGTTTACATGAAGAACTGCATATGGTTCTTTATAATTTGTACTAATCTTACATTCCACTTTCATCAGATCTCCTCCTTCCCACAGCCATTATAACATAACCAAAATCGGAACGTATGCATTTTACACATTAAATCTGGCTTTTCACACACCGGAGTTTGCCACTCCCCCAAACCCCATTGTTTCTTTCCAGAGCATGCTATAGAATGAGCCTATAAAAAATTGCAAAACCTTTCCAGGCTTCAAAATACCTCGCCATATACGGCGGCTACCGCACCCGGGAAGAATATAAAGCTAGTACATCGTTCATCACACTACTACTAACAGACATTAGGCAGGAATGGAGGATTATTATGTCACAAACAATTGTACAAGTGGAAAACCTGAATCTGTCTTATAAAAACATAAAGGCAGTCCAAAATATTTCATTTTCTGTAAAACCTGGTGAAATATTAGCAGTCATTGGGCAAAATGGCTCTGGGAAAACTTCTACTGTAGAATGCATAGAAGGCTTACGAAAACCTGACAGCGGCTCAATCCAGGTTTTTGGGAAAGACCCCTGGCTGCACCGCCAGGAAGTATATAAGGAAATGGGCGTCCAACTGCAGGAATCAGAATATCCGCCGAAAATCAAAGTAGAGGAACAATGCAAGCTCTTTGCAAGCTTTTACGAAAGGCCAGCCGATTGGGAGTTATTGTTAAAACAGCTTGGGCTTGAAGAAAAAAGGAAACGCCCTATCCATAAGCTGTCTGGCGGCGAAAAACAGCGCCTTTCTATTCTGCTGTCCCTTATGGGACGCCCAAAGCTTTTAATTTTAGACGAATTAACAACAGGGCTTGACCCAGAAGTAAGGCAGAATATGTGGGCCGGTTTTGGCAATATCAAAGAAAGCGGCGTTGCCATTATTATGGTTTCCCACTATCTGGATGAAGTCGAGACGCTTGCCGATAAAATCCTCTATTTAGAAAAAGGGAAACAAAAATTCTTAGGGACAAAAAAAGACTTCCGGGAATATGCAAAAAGCCAGGTTCCACAGGAAGAATGGGAGGAAAACCTCTCGTTAGAGCGGCTCTATTTAATGATAGCGCCAAAAACAACAGGCCTTACTATAGAGGGGATAATGTAAAAAAATGTGCATAGAAATGAGGGATACGATGAAAAAATTTATGATTATTAGCAATATGGAACTACGCTTATATGTAAGGAATTTTTTTAGCTTTTTCTTTACGCTTGTATTTCCGCTGTTAATGCTTCTTTTATTTGGGGGCATCTATGGAAATACGCCAATTTATGAAGGGGCAGACAGTAAGATGATGGATATCTGCGTGCCGGCATATTCTGTCATGATAACAGGGGTTACCGGTTTAATGTCACTCCCACTTACTTTATCGGACTATAAAGAGAAAAAAATTTACAAAAGATTTGACGCCACTCCAGCAGGGAAAATAAATATCATGCTAGCGCAGGTATTTGTCAATTTTATTATGACGCTAATAGGAATTTTTATATTATTAGCTGCCGGAAAACTCCTTTACAATATACAGATAAAAGGCACTTTCCTTTCTGTTTGCATCAGCCTTCTTTTTTCTGTTACAGCGATGTTTTCCATGGGATTTCTTTTCACAGCAGTCGGGCAGGATTTAAGAAGCACAAACTTACTTTGCTACCTCTTCTACTTTATCATGCTGTTTTTATCTGGTGCAACCATCCCGGATATGCTGTTCCCTGAAACAATGAAAAAAATCGCTAACATTATGCCAATGACACATGCAGTCGATTTAATGCAGGGAATTTTTGCGGGGGACAGCCTAATCCTGCATGGCAAAGAATTCCTGATCCTTGGCCTGGTAACAATCATATGTACTGCCATTGGGGCTATCTTATATAGCAAAAAAGACTGGGCCTGACACCAAAGCGTAAAAAGGAACTGTAAAAATCACTTTACAGTTCCTTAAAATATCCTCTAGAGCGTGTTTTAAAATTGCTTTTTTTACGAAATATAAATATACTTTGCCACCGTTGTTGCCCAAGAAAAAGAATGCCCGCTAATTGCCAAAAATAATAAGAACAATTTCCCAATTCAATATAAGGGAAATTTCCCCGGTATACACATATTAAAAGCCAAATAGACATGTAAGCATGTCTATTTGGCTTGTTGCTTCTCCATTCTAACCAGGAACTTTATTTTACTACTTTCTTTAATTCCTCTGTCAGCTTTGGAACAATCTTATTCAAATCACCAACAATACCATAATCAGCTACATCAAAAATCGGTGCATTGCTGTCTTTATTAATAGCAACGATAATATCAGACTCTTCCATACCTGCTGTATGCTGAATCGCACCAGAAATACCAATTGCAAAATATACATTTGGACGTACTGTTTTACCAGTCTGGCCAACCTGCAACTCTTTTGGCTTCCAGCCGCTATCTACGACAGCACGTGAACAGCTTACAGTACCGCCAATTGCTGCTGCAAGGTCTTCCAGAATCTTGAAGTTTTCTGGGCTGCCAACACCACGGCCGCCAGATACAAGAATCTTAGCATCCATAATGTCTACCGTATCAGAAAGTTCTTTTACAATATCAACGATTTCAACATACTTGTGGTCTGGAGTAAATCCAGGATTGTAGTCGATTACTTCTGCCTTTGCGCCTGCAACCGGCTCACGCTTCTGCATAACGCCTGGGCGTACTGTTGCCATCTGAGGACGGTTATCCGGGCATGCAATCGTAGCGATTGTATTTCCACCAAATGCAGGACGTGTCATCAGTAACTGGTTATGCTTTTGCTCCTGCCCTGGAATCGGATTAAGAGGGAAATCACCAATCTCAAGTACCGTACAGTCAGCGGTAAGCCCTGTAGCTACCCTTGCAGATACACGAGGGCCTAAATCACGGCCAATTGCCGTAGCGCCTACCAATACGATTTCCGGCTTATATTCATTAATAACAGATGATAAAGCATGTGCATATGGCTCTGTCCTGTATTCTTTTAATTCTGGGTCATCTACTACGATAACCTTATCTGCGCCATATTCTGCTAACTGGTCGGCAAGACCTTTTACACCAGAACCAATCAGGACTGCTGTAACGTCAGTATTTAAGTCACCGGCAAGCTCTTTTGCCTTGCCAAGTAATTCAAAAGCGATACCGCTTAATTCATTGTCTACCTGCTGTGCAAAGACATAGACACCCTTATATTCTTCTAAACCCATTTTAGTCACCACTTTTCCTTATATTATTAGATTACATGTTTCTCTTTTAATTTGCCCATGATGTATGCAACAGACTCGTCTGCATCCAACTCGACTTTCTCGCCAGCCCCTTTACGGACTTTATCAGAAGCTTTTGCAATCTTTGTCGGTGAACCATTCAGTCCAAGGTTTGCATCATCAACATCTTTCAGGTCATTTCTGCCCCATACGGTAATCTCAGCGTCATAAGCATCAAAAATCCCGCCAGGAGTCATATAACGAGGCTCATTTAATTCTGAAAGAGCTGTAACCAGGCAAGGCATTTTAGCCTTTAATACATGATATCTATCATCATATTGGCGCTCAACTACAACACTGTCACCCTCAATCTTGATATCCTTTGCATAAGAGATAACCGGAAGATCAAGATGCTCAGAAATCTGTGGGCCAACCTGTGCTGTATCTCCGTCAATCGCCTGACGGCCGGTGATAATTAAGTCATATTCAAGGTTTCTAAGTGCACCGGCAAGAGTTGTGGAAGTTGCCCAAGTGTCAGCGCCACCCAGCACTCTGTCCGTTACAAGAATGCCTTTATCAGCACCCATAGCCATTGCTTCACGAAGTACTTCTTCTGCCTTTGGAAGTCCCATTGTCAAAACGGTAACTTCTGCACCATACTCATCTTTTAATCTAAGCGCTGCTTCCAAACCTGCTTTATCATCAGGGTTCATAATGGCAAGCATTGCACCTCTGTCCAGGGTACCATCCGGATTAAATTTAACCCCGCCCTTGGTATCTGGAACCTGCTTTACACATACTACTATTTTCACGGCTTTGTCACTCCTTGTCTTAATTTTTTAATTTGTGTGATATTACTTTAATAAACTACCGGAAATAACCATACGCTGTACTTCAGAAGTACCCTCATAAATCTCAGTAATCTTAGCATCACGCATCATACGCTCTACATCATATTCCCTGATATATCCATATCCACCATGTAACTGTACTGCCTTTGTGGTAACTTCCATAGCCACCTCAGCAGCATAAAGCTTAGCCATAGCAGCCTCTACAGAATAAGATACCTTCTGCCCCTCTGCAAACTGCTGTTTCTTCATGGCAGCCTTGTACACAAGGTTTCTCGCAGCCTCAACCTTTGTAGCCATGTCAGCAAGCTGGAACTGTGTATTCTGCTGTGCTGAAATAGAACGTCCAAACTGTTTTCTTTCCTTTGTATATTCAATTGTCCTCTCCAGTGCGCCTTCAGCAAGGCCAAGTGCCTGGGAAGCAATACCAATACGTCCGCCGTCAAGGGTATGCATGGCAATTGGGAAACCTTTGCCCTGAGGTCCTAAAAGAGCATCCTTTGGAATACGGCAATCCTGGAAAATCAGCTCATAAGTAGAAGAACCACGGATACCCATCTTCTTTTCCTTTGTTCCAAAGCTGAATCCTGGTGTTCCCTTTTCAACGATAAATGCAGAGAATTTCTTAACTTTTCTTCCACGCTTATCTTCTACAACATCTGTATATGCAATGATAATATAAATATCACCGACTTCACCATTTGTAATAAAGCACTTGGAGCCATTCAGCACCCACTCATCCCCATCAAGGACAGCTTTTGTCTGGACACCCTGTGCATCTGTACCAGCGCCTGGCTCTGTCAGTCCGAACGCACCAATTTTCTTACCACTTGCAAGGTCTGGAAGATATTTCTTCTTCTGCTCTTCTGTACCATATGTAAGAATTGGGTCAGCACAGAGAGATGTATGTGCTGATACAACTACGCCTGTTGTGCCGCAGACCTTAGAAAGTTCTTCAACACACATTACATAGGATAAAATATCACATCCCTGTCCGCCATACTCCTTTGGAATCGGAATCCCCATGAATCCATATTTTCCCATTTTTTCTACGGTAGCCATTGGGAAATGCTCCGTCTCGTCAACCTCTTGAGCCAGAGGCTTCACTTCTGTTTCAGCGAAATCCTTGAAAAGCTGTCTCGCCATCTCATGCTTTTTACTTAATGTAAAATCCATGCCTTTCTTTACCACCTTTCCTATATTTGTATTGCTCTTTATCAATACACGATTTACTTAATTATATACTTATTTCCTATAGTCATAGAAACCAATGCCTGTCTTCTGTCCAAGCTTGCCTGCACGAACCATCTTTTTCAGAAGAGTATGGGCACGGTACTTAGGATCGCCTGTTTCTGTATAGAGAACATCCATAATAGCAAGGCAGATATCAAGGCCAATTAAATCACCAAGTGCAAGAGGTCCCATTGGATGGTTTGCACCAAGCTTCATAGCGGTATCAATACCTTCTACAGAAGCAACGCCGTCTGCATAGATTCCAACTGCTTCATTAATCATTGGAATAAGGATTCTGTTTACTACAAAACCAGGAGCTTCTTTTACTTCTACAGGAGTCTTGCCGATTTCCTTAGAAATAGCAAGTACCTTATCATTCACTTCATCTGTTGTATTCTCTCCACGGATTACTTCAATCAGCTTCATAACAGGAGCTGGATTAAAGAAATGCATACCGATTACCGGCCTGTCAATCCCTGCTCCAATCTCTGTTACAGATAAAGAAGAAGTATTTGTAGCAAAAATGCAATCCTTCTTTGTGCAGATATCCTGTAATTCTTTAAATGTCTGCTTCTTGATATCCATTACTTCAAGAGCTGCCTCTACGATTAAATCGCAGTCTGTACAAATCTCTTTTGTACCAGTAGTAATTTTAGCAAGAATTGCATCTGCAGCAGCCTGCTCCATTTTCCCTTTTGCAATTCTCTTCTCAAAACCCTTTGCGATTTTGTTCTTACCGTTTGCAGCAAATTCTTCATTGATATCACATAAGCAAACCTCATAGCCTTCTGTCTGTGCAAATGCCTGCGCAATACCAGAACCCATTGTACCTGCACCAATCACTCCAACCTTCATGTTTTTACCTCCATATATATTTATTTTTATTTATATATAACAACCGATATTAAATAGTATATCCGAACCGTCCCAATTAGCAGTTCTTAAATGGGACTACTTTTAATTTCTTTTCTTTATCTTTCTCTAAGAAATTGCCCATGCCAGCTTTCTGGTCTTCTGTTTCAAAGCAATCGCCAAATAACTGTTCCTCAATTACGATTGCCTTGTCCATATCAACTTGAAGGCCATCATTAATTGCTTTCTTACAATTGCGTACTGCAATCGGTGCATTCTTAGCAATTGTATCTGCAAGCTTCTTTGCAGCGGGCATCAATTCTTCTGCAGGATATACTGCATTTACAAGGCCAATCCTATATGCCTCGTCTGCCTTAATATTCCTTGCAGAATAAATCATCTGTTTTGCCATGCCAACGCCAACTGTCCTTGCAAGCCTCTGTGTACCGCCAAAACCAGGCGTAATCCCAAGGCCAACTTCAGGCTGTCCAAATACGGCATTTTCTGAACAGATACGGATATCACAGCTCATGGATATCTCACATCCGCCGCCAAGTGCAAATCCATTAATCGCTGCAATAACAGGAAGCGGGAATGTCTCAAGCTTACGGAAAACATCATTTCCCTTTTTACCAAAAGCTTCCCCTTCTGCCTTTGTCAATGTACTCATTTCCCCAATATCTGCACCTGCAACAAAAGACTTGTCCCCTGCGCCAGTCAGGATTAAGCACCTTACGGTATTTAAATCAACTGCATCAAGAGCAGCGTCCAGTTCGTCCAAAACCTGGCTGTTCAATGCGTTCAATGCCTTTGGACGGTTAATTGTAATTGTAGCAACTGCACCATCTGCTTCATATAAGATGAATTCACCCATTTTCCATACTCCTTTTTCTACATTTAATAAATGTGTTATAAAAATGCTTTCCTGCATTTTTGTATTGCTGCCACATGGACTTTACCGGCATGGCATCGCCATGCCTTTAAAATCCTTTATGCTTAACTATCTTTCTACAATTGTAGAACAGCCCATGCCACCGCCAATACAAAGTGTAGCAAGGCCTTTTTTAGCATCCTGTTTCACCATCTCATGGAGAAGCGTAACTAAAATACGGCAGCCAGAAGCCCCTACTGGATGTCCAAGTGCAATTGCACCACCATTTACATTTAACTTGGAGAGGTCAAACCCAAGGTCTCTCCCTACTGCAACAGACTGTGCAGCGAATGCCTCGTTTGCCTCAATAAGATCCATATCATCAATAGAAAGGCCTGTCTTTGCAAGAACTTTTTTAGTAGATGCAACCGGGCCAACACCCATAATAGATGGGTCAACACCGCCAAGTGCGCCTGCAACAAAAGTTGCCATTGGCTCAACGCCTAATTCTTTTGCTTTTTCTTCACTCATTACTACGATTGCAGCAGCGCCATCGTTAATACCAGAAGCATTACCAGCAGTAACTACACCGCCTTCTTTTCCAGAGCAGCACTTTAATCCTGCAAGGCTTTCCTTTGTTGTGCCAGCACGAGGTCCCTCGTCCTTGTCAAATACAGTAACGCCTTTTCTTGTCTTAATCTCAACCGGAACAATTTCATCGTCGAACTTCCCTGCATTAATAGCAGCTTCACATTTCTGCTGGCTGTTTGCAGCAAATTCATCTAATTCTTCACGGGTAAGCTTCCACTGGTCTGCAACGTTTTCTGCTGTAATCATCATATGATACTGGTTAAATGCATCCCATAATGCATCATTTACCATTGTATCAATTAATTTGCCGTTGTTCATACGGTATCCGAAACGTCCCTGCATCATAGCATATGGAGCCATAGACATATTCTCCATACCGCCTGCTACTACGATATCCGCATCGCCTGCCTGGATCATCTGCGCTGCCATATTTACACAGTTTAAGCCGGAACCACATACAACATTTACAGTAACTGCAGGAGTTTCATTAGGTAAGCCTGCCTTAATAGAGGCCTGGCGTGCAACGTTCTGTCCCAAACCAGCCTGGATAACACACCCCATATAAACATGGTCAACCTGGTCTGCTGCTACACCTGCTCTTTTTAATGCCTCTTTAATTACAATGGAACCTAAAACAGGCGCCGGAGTTGTACTGAGCCCCCCACCCATTTTACCAATTGCAGTACGGCATGCACCCGCTAAAACCACTTTCTTTGCCATAATTTAAAATCCTCCTTAATTGATTAATATACTGACAGAAAACTGTCTTTGCATTACTAACATTTCGCTGAAACCCGCCTTTTTTATGTATCAGATAACAGTCTTTTGCCATAGTAATGCCCTTACTAGCTATGATATATCAAATCCACTAAATTATCAAGCATTTTTCATTGCCAGTTCGTGAATTTGGCATAAAAATTTAATAAAAATGAGATAATTATGACATTATCGTACAATCAGCATTCATTTTCGTGGTAATTATGGCATTTTCATACAATCAGTTACTGTTCGTTACTATAAATACAAAGGGTTGCCCATGAACCATAAAAAGTAAATGCTGTTGCCCATAACAGCAATAGAAACCAGTTGAAAAGATTCCTGAAAAGTGCTATTTTATAAACAGGAAAGTTATTATCTACAGCCATCCCAAACAGTAAATTTAGCTATGGATAGTAACTGCAAGGAACAAATGGCAGCATATTTATGGAGGTAAACTATGGACTTTAAAACTATGTATGAAAACAAACTGACAACTGCTGACGAAGCAGTAAAAGCAGTAAAATCTGGTGATTGGGTTGATTTTGGGTGGTGTGTCACTACACCTGTTGCACTTGACGCTGCGATGGCAAAACGCCTGCCTGAACTGACGGATATCAATTTCCGCGGGGGAATCTTAATGCACCAGCCGGAAATCTTCAAGATTGAAGAGCCTGCAAAGCATATGACATGGAATTCCTGGCATATGGGCGGTATTGAAAGAAAAGCGATTGCACAAGGATTTTCTTTCTACGCCCCAATCCGTTATTCTGAGCTTCCACGTTACAACAGGGATTCCAAAACCCCTTCTAACGTAGCAATGCTCCAGGTTGCGCCAATGGACGAACATGGCTTCTTTAACTTTGGACCAAGCGCTTCCCATATGGCGGCCGTATGCGAACGCGCTGAAACCATTATTGTAGAAGTAAATAAAAATATGCCTCGCTGCCTGGGAGGCTTTGAAGAATCTATCCATATCAGCAAAGTAGATATGATTGTAGAAGGCGACAACCCTGCCATTGATTCAATGGGCAAAAGCGCCCCTGCAACTGCAGTAGACGAAGCTGTTGCAAAATATATTGTGGAAGAAATCCCAAATGGGGCGTGTCTCCAGCTCGGAATCGGGGGTATGCCAAACGCTGTTGGTTCTCTGATCGCACAATCAGACCTGAAAGATTTAGGGGTACATACTGAAATGTATGTAGATGCTTTTGTAGATATAGCACAAGCCGGAAAAATTACAGGAAAAAAGAAAAATATAGATAATGGACGCCAGGCTTATGCATTTGCTGCCGGTACCCAGAAATTATATGACTACCTGGACAACAACCCAGAATGTATGAGCGCCCCTGTAAACTATACAAACGATATCCGCCAAATTTCTGCATTGGATAACTTTATCTCTATCAACAATGCAGTAGATATTGATTTATTTGGGCAAATCAATGCGGAATCTGCCGGGACAAAACATATCAGCGGCGCCGGCGGGCAGCTTGACTTTGTACTTGGCGCCTATCTCTCAAATGGCGGCAAATCATTTATCTGCATGTCCTCCACCTTTACCCAGAAAGATGGCACAGTAAAATCCAGGATTAACCCTACTTTGAGCAATGGCTCCATCGTTACAGATACCCGCGCTAATGTACATTATTTTGTAACAGAATATGGCATTGTCAACTTAAAAGGGTTATCTTCATGGCAGAAAGCGGAAGCAATTATATCCGTTGCGCATCCTGATTTCAGGGATGGATTAATTGCCGAAGCAGAAAAAATGCATATCTGGAGGCAGAGCAACAAACGCTAAAAATTATGCTTCAGTTACAGCATAACAAACTAACACAAAAATAAAAGCAATTCTTATTAGGGCACCGCCAGCGCAGGTGCCCTTGTTTACAACAAAATTTCTTGCATATCTGTGATAATCCACCCACAAATCCCCATTTCATCTTTAAATAATCTACAAGTATAGCAATATTGCTGCTTCACAATTTTAGAAATCCCGTCTGCATAAGTAACCCGTATCTTTTCATCTGAATCAACTTCCACGAATCCATCGCTGATTTCCCTTATTGAAACAGAATACGCCTTTACTTTTTCACGGATGCCGCGTTTATGGTAGTTTTTCACTAAACGGCACTGCTGTAGGTAAATATCGCTTCCTGGCTCCAGCACCTGGCTCAATTTATCTGCATTCCCTGAATTAACTGCTTCAGTAAAAATACTTAGGTATTCATCAAAAGCTTTTTGGGGAGAATCTGCTAAAACAAATTCTTCCTGCTCTAGTGCATCTTCTATGCCACTTTGTAACGCTGCCTCTTTCCTTCCGCCCTCTTTGTGGTGATCCAGTACAACATGGCCAACTTCCCCTGTTGTAGCTTCTTTTACTACAACAGGAGCCATCCCAGCGCTGCATGTAATCCCAGCCGCAAGGCACAATGCTGCCATTAATGGGATCAGAACCCATTTAGAGTAATGCCGCCTGCCGCTGATTGCCCGGATTCTTCTTTCCATTTCTTTTCCCCTTCTGCTTATTAGCAGCATAGAATAACGGAAATCTCCCCATTCTGCCCTTCCTGCCAGCCGAACCAACATCTCTCCATAACAGAAACGCTTTTCTTCCCCCAATATCTGAATTACTGTTTCATCACAATAAAGCTCCGCATCCTTTTTGGAGCAAGAAGATGCAATCCATATAAAAGGGTTAAACCAGTATGCTGATACAAAAAGCATCCGAATCATTGCCCAGATATGGTCGCCATGCCTGTAATGCACAAACTCATGGGTAATAATCTGCCCCAGCTCTTCTTTGCTGACCCTTCCATCTCCCAGAACAGTAAAAAACGGCAAATATATAGCGGGACGGAAAAAGCCATATAAGCACGGGCTCTGGATTCCATTGATTAAGTATATCTTTATATTCCCCCTTTTCCCATAAAAAACCCTTCTCTTTCTCATCTTACCCAGCAGCCTAACATTAGAAAGGAAAAACCAAGAAAAAAGAACAGACGACACACCAGCCCATATCATAGGTAAAAGAAACTTCCAAGGAATTTTCACCGTTTTATCTGCTGTAGCAGTAAATGTAACCGATTTCCCTTGTACAGCACCAATTCCCAAATCTGTATCCTCTTTCTCCTCCAACGCATTGCCAACTGCCATTCCAGAAGTTTGTTCTAGGATTCCTCCCGTCCCCTGCCACCCTTCTTTAATCTCCCTGCCAGCCTCTTCAATATGGTTTGACGCCGCTAAAAATAAATTTTCAATGCTGACTGGTGTTGCAATCATATTGCCTGGCAGTAAAAAGCGCAGCAATACCAGCCCCCAAAGGGCATATATTACACCATAACGGATTTTCCCCATAAAGACTTTCCTAATTGCAAGAATCAGCAATACCAACAAGGAAGCCTCCAGCATCCATTCTAAAAAGCCTTCCATCATTTCCCCTATTTCCTTTTCTTTCTTTTGTTTCCATTCTCTGCTTTATCTTCTGCAGCTTCCAAAATTTCACGAAGCTCCCGGATATCCTCTTTTGACAAATCATTCTGGCGCAATAATGCACTCATCATCATCCCAATACTACCATCATAAATTCTCTTCAAAAAATCACGCGTCTCCTGCACAACAACATCTTCTTTTTTAACCTTTGGATAAAAATATTTTGTTTTTCCATGTTCCTCATATCCAATCAGCCCTTTTTCTGCCATTCTCCGAACCATTGTAGCACAAGTACTCTTGCTCCACCCTACCCGTTCACTAAGCAATGGCACAATCTGCATTAAAGACCTTGGTGATTCCTCCCATAAACATTCCATAAGATACCATTCACTGTTTGTTACCCGAATTTCCTGTTTCACAATTACCCTCATTTCTGCGCTGCTTTTAATGGCTCAGCTTTGCTGAGACTATGCGCATTTAACACAATGTTTGTGCCGCAGCACAGACACAAACTTGCCGAGTGAAAAATATATTTTTCGCTCTTATCTCCTCCGCAGCATAAGTTGCTTTATCTTGTAAACCATATTATAAAACAGCAAGTTTAATCTGTCAACCAGACTAATTACCACATACAGAGCAACAGCATTTACTTCTTTTATGGTACGCTTGGCATGAACCGTTACGATTCACAGCCAACCGTAGCCAAATCTCAATAAAAAATATCTTCCCTCTGTATGTTTTCTATCATGTGC